>CAZRKQ010000253.1:0-20022 GCA_964600755.1 uncultured Thiotrichaceae bacterium | reverse complement strand
AGCAGCGCCGGTTTCTGGCCCGGCGGTGGTGGCATCGACTATGCCGCGTTTTATTCGTACGCCTATCCTGTGCCAGACGGCTTCTCCAAATCCGGGATTCAGCCGGCCGCTGCGTTCTGGTCGAGTGAGCTGGGCGAGTTTCTTCTTCCCTACCATGAAGTGCAGACTGCTTTATCACCGGATGATGTACTGCTTGAATTCCTGCAATGCACATATGATGCAGCAGCAGATGGCGCGAACTGGGATCGCACCTCACTTGAACGCGAACCCGGTACGTCTTGAACGGATTGAACATGATCAACTGGCCCGCAGTTATAAGTTTCGATGGCGACGATGAGCTGGCATATGTTGGCTCTGATGATGAATGGATGCGTGATGCACAAACACATCTGTACAACCATAAAGGCGATGATTACCTGATCGACAGCAACGGACGAATATTCAGCCTCGACCACGCGCATGATGGGGATATCAGTCCTGAAGATAGCGGCAGCCAGATATCACTAGAGGACTTCATCAAGCTAGTGCGGATACATGCCTCCAACTCACACAGGTGCTGTATTGAAAAGATAAATTTTCGCAATATAGAGGAAGGAATCATGCTGGTTGCCAGCATGGGCGAATGATCCTGCGCCTGATAAGACTATATAATACAAATAATAATCAACCGGGCACTCATACATCATGAGATATTCAGAAAACATTCCTGCCGAGCAGTTAACGGTCAACGCCAGCGACAACATGCTGCTATTTACTGCAGCATTATCGATCCTGATCGGAATTATCCTGACCTACCTTGGCCATAAAGGCAGGCAACTTTGGATGGTAACATGGAGTATCGGCTTGATTATATGCAGTATCCTGATGGGCGCATCACTGCTGGTTTAACCCATCTATTTTATGGAAACACTCATTATCGCCGGTGGTTTCTACAATATTGGGTTAGTCGTGTTTCACCTATTATTCTGGCGCATATTCGATTGGGAGCAGGATCTGAAACAGGTCACGTATTTGAACAGGGCGACGATGCAGGTACTGAATATCAGCCTCACGTTCGCTTTCGTCATTTTCTGTTATATCTCGTTTGCTCATACAACTGAATTGTTAACTTCTTCGCTGGGCCACAGCCTGCTGGTACTCATGGCCCTGTTCTGGCTGGCAAGGGCCATTCAGCAAATAATGTTTTATAAGCTTCATCACTGGGCCTCGTGGGCTTTCCTTCTCCTGTTTCTGCTGGGCACCCTGCTTTATGCCATACCCGCTATTTATCTTAGCTAGCACACGGATTAATTTACCCTGTGATAATTTTTTTACCGGCTATCGTTTACAGCCACGCAATGATTGTTGACAATATCAGCTAATGAGCAACGGAAGAGCTTTACCGCCAATGTATTTATTTACCTCACTGGCTGCCATGGTGCTTTTGTATCTCTTTATACCTGTTTACCAGTTTATTCTTTATCCATGGAACGCTACAGGTATGGTACCGCTGGTATTGGGAATGGCTCTAAATCTCAGCGCCGACAAGGCTTTCAAACGAAACGGAACTACTGTTAAACCCTTCGAAGAATCAAAAGTACTGATTACTTCGGGAGCATTCAGGTACACTAGAAACCCTATGTACCTTGGCATGGTTCTGATTTTGACTGGCGTGGCACTTTTGCTAGGGGCACTTAGCCCCTTTATAGTAATCCCCGTATTCGCAATCACCATTGACAGGGTATTCATCATTACCGAAGAAAAGATGCTTGACGAGCGCTTCGGCGACAAATGGAAAGAATACACGACAAATGTCAGACGCTGGCTTTAGCAACACTTTATTTAATACATATACATATAACAAGGTGAAACATTTATGACTACCAGACATGAATATATAGAGAAATTTAAAGAGAAACTCGATGAATGGGACACCGATATCGACGAACTCGAGGCCAAGGCGCAAAAGGCAAAGGCAGGCATGAAAAATGAACTCGATGATCAGATAACCTCACTTCGACTCAAGCGCGATTTAGCAAGATTTAAACTTTCCGAGATCAAGGACGCCAGTGAAGAGGCATGGGAAGATGTAAAAGGCGGCGCTGAAGAGGCATGGGCTGACCTTAAGGATGCGATGGGGAAAGCGAAGTCGCATTTCTAAGAGAATACAGGTGGATAAAATCCTGTATTTCTCTTACGGCTCGAACATGTCGACGCTGCGCATTAAACGCAGGGTCGAATCGGCAACTGTGATATCTACTGCACACCTGCATGAACATTCACTGCGATTTCACAAACAAAGCGTCGACGGTTCAGCCAAATGCGACATCGAGCATACAAAGAGCCCGAACGATATCGTTTATGGTGTGGTGTTTGAGCTGCTTGCCAGCGAAAAACACATACTTGATAAATATGAAGGCCTGGGCAACGGCTACAATGAAAAGTATGTACCAATTATTCTGCCGGATGGCGAAGCGATTGAAGCCACTACATACTTTGCAACACATATCGATGCGTCATTAAAGCCCTATCACTGGTACAAAGAACATGTACTTAGAGGTGCACGCGAGCATGCGCTTCCTGCTGAACACATCGCAGCCATCAAGGACATTATATCAATCCCTGACCCGGATCAGGTTAACCATATAGCCGAGCTATCTATTTATTCCGACTTATAACAGCACTCGGCGCGTTAGTTTCTGCTTTTGAAGAATTGAGGCTGCAATTTCTTCAACAGATACGTGGCTGGTATCGACGTAATTAATGCCCTCCTGGTCATACAGTGCTTTTATCTCTCGTATCTCCTTCTGGCATTGCTTGAGTGAAGCATACTCACTACCAGGGCGTCGCAGTTCACGAATGCTGCGCAGCCGGTCAGGATTGATTATCAGACCAAACAGTTTTTCACGATAATGTTCAAGTACAGGAGGCAGCTTGTGGTGACCGGCATCAACATCGGTCAAAGGATAATTGGCCGCACGTATGCCGTGCTGCAAGCCAAGGTAGAGACAGGTTGGTGTTTTACCGCTGCGTGAAGCGCCAATGAGGATTATTTCTGCACTATTGAAATGCTTTGTTGTAATACCGTCATCATTATGCAGCGCATAGTTGACCGCCTCGATGCGCTGCATATAAACAGCCTCATCACTGATACCGTGTGACAGGCCTGATGTATGCGTCGACTTTACTCCAAGCTCCTGTTCGAGCGGCATAATGAAAGCATCGAAAAAATCTATGGTATGCGCATCGCACTGTGCCATGATTGGCTTGTAATCATCTTTTACCATGGTGCTGAACACGATTGGACGTTGCCCGCTTTTCTCACCCGCTTCGATAATTTCACGAACCGCTCTCTTTGCCTTGTCTTCCGAGGTAATAAACGGCAGTGAGTAGTATTCGAATTTTATTGAACTGAATTGCGTCAGCAGCGCATGGCCTAACGTTTCCGATGTAATGCCTGTTCGATCAGAAATAAAGAAAACCGGGCGTTTTTGCTGTTCGTCGTTCAAGCAACTATTTTCCGGCTAGCCCGCATATTGCATGAAGGATTTGGATTTTAGGGGCAAGCTGTAACAGGTTAAAAGCCATTAAATTTATTGTAAGTTATTATAATATCATTCGCTATCGATCATTCTGCGCCCGCTTTCGTGCAATATGTGGGCTAGATGTTGCCAGGTATCAACCACGGTATCGGGGTTAAGTGAGATGCTGCTTATTCCCTGTTCAAACAGCCAGGCTGCAAAATCCGGATAATCGGATGGTCCCTGCCCGCAGATGCCAATGTATTTACCCTGCTCATGACAGGCATCGATTGCCAGCGACAACAGCTTCTTCACTGCCGGGTTACGCTCATCGAAAAGATGCGCTACCAGCTCTGAATCCCGATCCAGGCCGAGTGTAAGCTGCGTCATGTCATTTGAGCCAATAGAATAGCCATCGAAGTACTCGAGGAATTCTTTCGCAAGTACTGCATTTGACGGAATCTCGCACATCATGATGATGCGCAAGCCATTGTCACCACGCTTGAGTCCGTTTGCTGCCAGCAGCTCGATGACCTGCTCCGCTTCTTCCAGTGTTCGGCAGAAGGGCACCATGATCTCGATATTGGTCAAACCCATATCGTCACGTACTTTTTTCAAGGCACGGCATTCGAGTTCAAAACATTCACGAAAATCATCGGATAGGTATCGAGATGTGCCTCGCAAGCCGATCATTGGATTTTCTTCTTCAGGTTCGTATTGCGCGCCACCAACCAGGTTTGCATATTCGTTTGATTTGAAATCCGACAGCCGCACGATGACAGGATTGGGCATAAACGCAGCGCCAAGCATGGCAATACCTTCAACCAGTTTTTCTACATAAAAACCTACCGGGTCAGTATAGCCTGCCATGCGTTTTGTGATGACGGCCTTAACTACTCCAGGTTGCTGATCGTAATGCATCAGTGCCTTGGGGTGAACACCGATCGTGTTGTTTATGACGAATTCAAGCCGCGCCAATCCAACTCCGGCATTTGGTATCCTCGCAAAAGCAAACGCACGGCTGGGGTTGCCAACATTCATCATGATCTTGACCGGCAACGGCTGCATCTTGCCGGTATCGGTTCGAATGATGTCAAATTCAAGAATGCCCTGGTAAATTTTGCCGTCTTCCCCTTCGGCACAGGATACCGTGACTTCTTCGCCGTCTTTGAGTAGCTCAGTAGCATTACCACAACCCACAATCGCCGGGATACCCATTTCACGTGCGATAATGGCTGCATGGCAGGTACGGCCGCCTCGATTGGTAACGATGGCCGCTGCACGTTTCATGATCGGCTCCCAGTCAGGGTCGGTCATATCAGTCACCAGCACATCGCCTTGCTGTACGCGTGACATTTCAGCGGGATCCATGATCAGGCGGGCAACACCTGCGCCTATACGCTGCCCGATGGCACGCCCTTCTGCCAGCAGTTTGCCCTGCTGCATGAGTTCATAACGTTCTATGACCGTATCACTGGCACGGCTTTCCACAGTTTCCGGGCGTGCCTGCACAATATATAGCTTGCCATCAACGCCATCGAGCGCCCATTCGATATCCATGGGCCTGCCATAATGATCTTCAATGGTCATGGCCTGGCGCGCCAGTTCCTCGACCTGGTCATCGCTAATACAGAATTTCTGCTGCTCCTCGTTAGAGACTTCAATTGTTTGCACCGTACGACCGTGGCCCGTGCTGTCGGTGTAGATCATCTTGATCAGTTTGCTGCCGAGTCCACGCTTCAGAATCGCGGGCCGGTTTTGTGCCAGCCCCGGTTTGTATACATAAAACTCATCCGGATTGACCGCGCCCTGTACCACGGTTTCACCGAGACCATAGGCACCGGTTATAAATACCGCATCGCGATAACCCGATTCGGTATCCAGTGTGAACAGCACACCGCTGGCGCCGACATCGCTACGCACCATGCGCTGTATACCTGCCGACAGTGCGACTTTTTGGTGATCAAAATTCTGGTGGACGCGGTATGCGATAGCACGGTCGTTATATAAGGAAGCAAATACATGCTTGATGGCGACAACAACGTTCTCAAGGCCGCGCACATTGAGGAAAGTCTCCTGCTGCCCTGCGAAAGAAGCATCAGGCAGGTCTTCTGCCGTGGCGGAAGATCGCACGGCAACGGCAATATCACTGCCGCCCTCTGCTTCCATTTGTTTCCAGGACTCGGTTATTGCATTCAGCAGCTCATCTGGAAAGGGTGTATCTATCACCCAGGCGCGAATTTCGGCACCGGCTTCGGCCAGGGCAACCACATCATTGATATCAAGAGCAGATAGTTTTGCATTGATCCTTTCTGACAGGCCGCCGTGCCGTAAAAAACGGCGATAAGCGATTGCCGTGGTAGCAAAGCCCCCGGGTACACACACGCCCAGCGCCGAAAGCTTGCTGATCATTTCCCCAAGCGAAGCATTCTTGCCGCCCACATGGTCAACATCATTCATGCCCAGCTTGTCCAGCCAAATTACCTGATCGTTCATATTAGGCTCTACTTATTGCACGTTGTAATAAATTCGTAACATCCCGGTTTTTAATGGCGTTAAACAGCTAACAATATACAGCAAATAATCACCACCTTGCAGGTATTGAACTTATCACAGGCAGAATCATGCATACACAGGAATGATTGAACAGAAAATGCGGCAGCGAGTACTGGGTATACAGATAACCGTCTATGCTCTGGTCGGGCTATGCCTGCTGAAAATCGTTTTTCTACGACTGGATAAACTGATGCAGTTCTAGCATTAGTATTTAAATGTCAGGTATGCCTGCAAGCCTGCATACTCGTATGCAATGGTATTGATAAACACCACTCCGTTATGTTTGACATTGAGATTAAACACGGCCAGTGACGCGCCCAGTCCGATGTGATTGGTAAAATAATATTCTGTACTGAGGCTGGAAGAGAAAATATAGCCGTCAATATCACTGATAGTGACATCAAAAAAGCGCGCCGCGGCCTTGACTCTCCACTTGTCATTAAATTCATATGCGCCTATCAGGCCTATCAACGGTAACGGTGCAATCAGGCGCTGATCAGCCTGGTAATCTCCACGGAACTCCGGCGTGGCTTCCCCTTCAAAGATAACTTCACCGGCAGCGTTCAGTTCGACAACCGAGTTCATCCAGTACAGGCCCACGGTGATGCCGAGTTCCGTTTGGGGGCGTTTGTAAAAACTGTAGACATACTCGAGATCAAACAGGTGCGTTCTCGCGGAAGTACCAATGTAGGCACCGGCCTTGATGGTGTTGCCGCCAATATCGACATCTTTTTGCGTTGTCAATTCGGATGTACGCCTGACCGGCGTATATAACAGACTCAACCTGTGGCGTTCCGCCATGCGCCAGAATCCCCTGATAAAACCCAGACGCACCTGGGAATCAAACCCCAGCGCATCTTCCAGACTAATCTCTTCGTCTATGGAGTCATCACGCGAATTGATGCGTAAAGATGTTTCGAAATTCGTAACAAGGCCGCCGACATTGAGCTTGTAGGTCTCATCGAAAGCCGCAATTGCCGAGGTAGCGACAAGGCATGCAGGCAGCAGCGCAGCCAGGCTTAAACTACGCATGCATGAAGATGCGATCACTGCTCAAACCCTGTACTGTTATCTAGCGTGTATGCCATAACAAACTCAGAAGCGATAGCCCACGCCGAAGCTGAATGAATTAATTGCCAGGTCAAAAGGATATTGCGACTTGCCTTCGAACACATCGAGCTGTGTCATGTGTCTTAACTCTATCTGTACCAGCACATTCTCGGTGACATAATAAGCACCGCCAATACTGGCATAGTAGCCATAGCCGGTATCTGTTGCTGAATCCGTGCCCTCTGGAATGCCCGGACCGAAATATTCCTCCACCTCAAGCTCGGTATGCCAGTACTGTAGACCCAGCCTGCCGTAAACCTCATAGGGCGTGGAGAATTTATAGCGCGGTTTTAATCCAAGAAGTATCGCCTGGGTCTGTATGCTGGTGCGAAAATCGCCGACGATATCCCTGCGGCTTTGCTCCAGTGTCTTGTCGGAAACATATAAACCCACATCGGCGGCGAGCCACCGTTTCAGAAAATAATTGTAGTGTACAGCGAGCGCCTTACCACTTTTGAATTCATCATTACTACCGGCATCCAGGCTGGTCCAGCCGAGATTAACATCCAGCTGCATGTTTTCCGCTGCCGCGCTACAGGCGATACAGGCGATACAGGCAAAGAGCGGGATATACCTGGTGGCGTTCATGTTGCGGTCTAGTTTAACGGCGCTGGAGCTATATATTGCACGGTAACCTCGGCACTTGTGCTGCCAAACACAGTGCCATCATCAAAGGTGACGTCAAACTGACCCAGCAGCTGGCGCTGCAGAAACAGACGAATTTCGCACATGCTGTTGATCGGGTTGGCCCCTGCCTTCTTGACGAGAAAATCCGGATCTATATTGCCGGCACTCAACTGGTTGAGCGTCTCCTGCAGCAGCCCCAGGGCGGCATCGCTTAAAAATTCTATGATGGAAGAACCAGCATTCAGATCGTATATAAACTTGTCCATGGTGACGGCTTCCATACCGTCATCATTTCCGATGTCTACTTCTGTACCGTAAGAAGACGTCGCCAGCCCATCGGTACATTCAATCGCCGAAAGCACCCGCATGTTATCGCCGTTACCGGGATCCCAGTTGAAATCTATTTGATCATTTATACTTGTATACACCGCATCCGCCAGAGGTTCATTGATGGTGACAGCCTGTGGAAAACTGACAGTCGCCGATTTACCAACCAGGTCGCCGGGTCCGGGATCTATATTGACCAGGTCGATCGGGTACCAGCGGTCTTCACGCGCCTCGATGGGCAGGTGCACTATATTCAGGAACACGTCCTGCACACTGTTATCGACCGGCAAGGAAGCGGCATAGCTGCCGCTGAATGCCCCCCCGAACTTCAACAGAACACGTTCGGTCGCGGTACGGGCTTCGAACACATCACCGCCAACGAGAGGCACCGGTTCGCCGTCATTGAACACCGCTGCCGCTATTTGCGCGGTATCTTCCGCTTCGTGCCGATTCACCTCGGTATACATCGCCAGCCCCTGTTCGGGCACATTCGGCAGGTTGTCACCGCCGTCAACTTCACAGCCCGCAAGCAAGCAGGCGACCGCAATGGTAAAAATTCTGTGGCAAATGATCGTGGCTGATTTCACAATGATTTAATACGAAATGTCTGCTAAATATACTTTGTCAGACCATTTTACACAGCATACATTCATAATATTAAATATCTGATAATCAACGCCTTGAGACGCCACACAGCATATAACACATGTTAATACGCAGCCTGTTGATCGCCGTTAGCCTGCTGCTGTCTCAAGCCATTGCAGCCAGCGAAGCAATTACCTGGACCAACGCACAGGATAGCGGCGATACCCGCGTCCACCTGTATTTCTTCTGGTCACAGAAATGCCCGCACTGCCTCAAAGCTGTCCCTTTCGTTGACGCTATAAAGCGTGACTATAGCTGGCTCGAGGTGCATTCAGCCGAAATAAGCCAGAACAGGCAAAACCTGAAGCAGTATATCGATATGGCCAGTTCACTTGGTCAAGAGGCGAGTTCGGTGCCCGCTTTCCTGGTCTGTGGTCGCATGATAACCGGCTACGATTCGCCCCAGGGAATTGGACAGGAAATTCTCGGGCTTGCACTTGCATGCAGGCAGTCGCCCGAATCTGCTCTATCTATGACAGAACAAGGCAGGCAATTTTTACTCCCCTTTATTGGAACGATTGATCCACAGAGCAACTCACTGTTGATATTCACCCTGATTATTGCAGGCATGGATTCTTTCAATCCCTGTGCATTTTTTATTCTGCTGTTCCTGCTCAGTTTGATGGTGCATGCACGAAGCCGTTCGCGCATGCTGCTGATCGGTACAACGTTCGTCACTATTTCTGCATTGGTCTATTTTATGTTTATGGCGGCATGGCTGAATCTGTTTATGATGATCGGCGCAATGCCGATTATTACTACGATTGCCGGTGTGATTGCGATAATCATTGGCTTGATTAATACCAAGGATTATTTTCTCTTCGGGCAAGGTCCTTCACTTGCGATTCCCGAATCCGCCAAACCAACCTTGTTTCATCGCATGCGCGAACTGCTCAAGACAAACAATATTGCCACCGTGCTTGTCGGTACAGCCACACTGGCAGTTGCAGCCAACAGTTATGAACTGTTGTGCACTGCGGGATTTCCGATGGTGTATACGCGCCTGCTTACTCTCAGTGATCTCAGCAGCCTTGAGTATTATGCATACCTTGCACTGTATAACCTCATCTATGTATTGCCATTAATGATCATCGTGCTGGTTTTTTCATTTACGCTGGGTGCATACAAACTGAGTGAGCAACAGGGCCGTTTTCTGAAACTGTTATCCGGCCTGATGATGTTCGGCCTTGGGCTGGTACTTCTGTTTGCGCCGAATGCGCTGGTAACAACAATCTGGCCCGGCTTTACCCTACTGGTAGCCGCCGTAGTTGTTGCGGCAGCGATTCACTGGATCACAAAAAAAGCATTAACTTAAGCGGGTAGCCAGTGGTTTTAGATCCTGGTACGAATCAAACCCTGTAGGCCAGGTACAACTGCCGGCTCAAGGCACCAATACCCGCCAGCAGAACTGCCCAGTTGACAAGGCCGCCCAGTAGCGGGACCAGGTTGAAAACAGCGAGGGTAAATATTGCTACAGCCAGCGCAGTAGCACGTAAGGCTTTACTGACCTCAGTCTTGCGCAGCAAATTCAGACCCGCATTTGCCACGAACAGGGCGCCGGTAAAGTAACCTGTTAATAACAAAACCAGGTAGATCGCCAACAGCATTAAAGCCAGCCATACACCGATGGCCGTGGCAAACAAAATGACCATTAATACCGGCACACCGGCAAATACGGCCAGCCCTACGCCTAAAGACAACCACGGTTCGCTGCGCAGGGACTGGCTGACACGCAAGGAAAAATCCGGAAACAACAGATACAGCACAACAGCTGTAACTATTATACTGAACAGCAACACCAGGCCGGCAAAAATAACGCTGGCAACAACCGGTTTCATATCAACCTCTACCGGTGTATGAACAACTTCACCATCTATGTGTGCACCAGCTGCAATGATTGCCTCATGCGCACTCTTGTAATGTAGATTTCCGCTTATTACTGCAGTCTCTTCAATTATGACCTGGTCAGCCCACAGCTCAGCGTTACCATTTACAGCGCCTGCGATCACCACCTTGCCGCTGCTGACGCGTAGCTCATCCACAACATGACCATCAATTCGAACCTCGCCGCCACTCAACCAGGCACGCCCGCCTATCCGAGCTGCCGGACTCAGATGAATGCGGCCACCCGCTGCCACCAGGTCATCACCGATCTGGCTGGCGACGCGAATCTCGCCTCCAGCCAGACGTGCATCATCGCCGACTGCGCCACGTAATGTGATTCTCCCACCGGCAGCAATCACATCCGCCTTGATATCACCCTCGAGATTCAACTGTCCACCTGCAACAACGACATCGCCGTTGACCGTGGCATATAGATCCACCTGGGCGCCTGCAAGGTATATATCGTCATCAACCGTACCGCGCTTGATAACAACTTCACCAAATCCCTGTGCATAAGCCTGCGCATAGAATTGAGGCCCTGTTACCGTGAAAAAAAGAACAAGCAGCAGAAAAAAACGACGGGATTTTTCAGGGACACTCATGGCAGGCCTCCTGGCGAATACATATTAACAATGTGTGATAAAAGCACATCACTGGTATTTACCCGGCCCAGACCCGACCGTATAAAAAAGCATCGAGCCTGAACCGGTACTACTAGGCGAATGAGGCCTTGATGGCCTTCACTATATATTCACAGGCTTCTGCGCATTCACGGCACTCATGGTGCTCGTCATGCTCTCTGCACTCTTTAGCGCAGTCTTTACACACTGCTGCACAAATACTGGCGTATTCCTTGGAGTACACGGAGTTTGCCGCCACGAGGTAGGAAAATGCGCCACATATAGCCTGCATTTCATGCACCTTGCTCGCACATTTCGCCAGTTCAGTGTCACCCTCGACGAAACTGACAAGGCAATGTGCAATACAACGCTGCCCTTTGTCCAGGCAGGCATTGGTGGCGTCAAGCACTTCAGGATGCTGCGCCGTATGCTTGCTGTGATTGTGTCCGGGCATGGCAGCTGCTGCTGAGCCTGTATAGGCAGCGGTTGCAACTGCGCCCATCGCCATTAGAATTTGACGACGGTTTATTCCCTGTTCATTCTGGGTACTTTTCTGTGGTATTGAATCTTTCTTTGCCATGGCTATCATCCTGTACTGATTTAACGGGTAAAATGCTGTACTACTATAATCAAAAATCCAGCTCTAATGAACAATTATCAGGAAACGTCTGAAAATAACAAGCAACAATAAATAAAAGGAATCAGTCAAATAATGCCATTTCGAACAATACTGCAGACCACGAGGCCATCTTTTCTGATTCTTTCTCCTGTTTGTGTGTTTCTTGGCACAAGCACGGCCATTGCTGCCCAGGGGTCAATTGATACGACTGTGCTGATCCTTATTGTAATTGGTGCACTCTGTGCGCACATAAGCGTCAATACACTAAACGAGTATACTGATTTCAAAAGCGGGCTGGACCTGATAACAATTAAAACACCGTTCAGTGGCGGCAGCGGTGCATTGCCCGGTGATCCCGCCATGGCTAACATGGTACTGGCTGCCGGCCTGATAACTTTTTCTTTAACCATGGCAATAGGTATATATTTCATCAGCAACCATGGAACATTGGTACTACCGATCGGAATCATTGGTCTCGTCATCATCCTGACATACTCGAAATGGTTAAACCACTGGCCATTGATATGCCTGATAGCTCCAGGACTGGGCTTTGGACTACTGATGGTTGTCGGGGCACATTATTTATTAACGGGCGAGAACACCATCACACCCTGGCTTGCTGCCCTGATTCCTTTTTTTCTTGTCAATAACCTGCTGCTGCTCAATCAGTATCCCGATATTCAGGCTGATAAAAGCATCGGCCGCAATCATTTCCCCATTGCGTACGGTACCAAAGCCAGTAGTTACGTATATGGCATCTTTTTTATATCGGCTTATGCAACAATCCTGCTGGGGATATATTATGAATACTTCCCGGTTTTAAGCCTGGTTGCAGTATTGCCCGCAGCACTTTCACTATATTCCATGAAAGGCGCATTCAAACACGCTGAAAAAATCGGCGAATCCCCTCAATACCTTGGTGCTAATGTTGCCGCTACACTATTAACACCACTACTGCTAGGTGTCTCAATTTTATACGGCTAAACAGAACCAGGCGCATGAACACAACTCGGCAATAGATCACTGCGAACCTTTCAGTTATTATAAATATGCATGCCATCCTTATGATGGACAAATAGTGCTGCTTACACGCCCGGTAGATATGCAGAAATAATTACACACTAACATTAGATATATATTCAAACATGCCAGACAACGAGGCTTTTACAGATAAACAACAAATTCCCGACTGGGCGTTGCTGGCAACAGTATTTATAACTGGCGCATGCGTATTGATCATAGAACTGATGGGAACGAGAATTCTTGCGCCTTATTTCGGTAGTGGCATATATACCTGGAGTGCACTGATTGCGGTTACACTGGCAGCGCTGGCTCTGGGCTATTCATTCGGCGGCCGTCTTGCTGACCGCCTGCCTCGCGCCAACATCCTGTACAATCTATGCCTGGCGGCCGGCTTGTGGACCTTATCAACACCCATGCTGGCACGCCCTCTTCTACCCATGGTGATCCAGATACCCGATATACGTATTGGCGTATTGCTATCCAGTTTCATCTTATATTTTCCCAGCTTGTTTATGCTCGGCGCAATTGGCCCTTTTGTTATTCGATTAATGACCAGAACACGGGAAGCCGTTGGCTCAGTTAGCGGGCTTGTATTTTCAGTTTCAACTATTGGCAGTCTACTGGGCGCACTTGGTACCGGTTTTATATTAATACCCAACTATGGCGCGCTGGCCATCTTTGCATTCTGCGGGAGCATGCTGCTGGCATTGGCAATACTTGGCAACTTTCGACCAAAGTTTATCGGCTATGCATTAGTAATGATATCACTGGTTGTGTCGCTACTGATACTCACCGGTAAAAAGCCTGATTCAGAAACATCCATAGAAATACTGGAGCAAACACCAAGCTTCTATGGGCAACTACAAGTTATACGTATACATGGCGAGAAATCATTGCTCGTTGACGGCATAGGTCAAAACTATGTATTCAATGACGATATATATTCAACACAATACATTAGTTTTATTTCCGCACTCCCTGCATTGCGACATACACCGGTTACGCCTGACCAGAAAGCACTGGTCATAGGTATGGGCGCAGGTCAGCTTCCGATGTTGCTGCAACAGCAAGGACTTTATGTAGATGCAGTGGAGATCGATCCCAAAGTCGGCAAGATGGCAGAAAAGCATTTCGACTTTCATTTGCCGGCCGAACAAGTTCATTACATGGATGGCAGGCTCTTCCTGCTGCGAAGTAAAGATGCTTATGAATATATTGCAATCGATGCATTTAGTGCCGAACAAATTGCATCGCACCTGGTTACAGCAGAAGCGTTAGCAGAAACCAAAGCTCGTATGACTGATGCCGGCGTACTGGCTATCAACGTTACTTCGGTCACAACAGGTAAAGATATTGCTGCACTGCAACATACACTGCAAGCCGTATTTACCAACGTTCGCACTTTCAGTCTCGATGACGGGAGTGAGCTGACCAGCATTATTTTCCTTGCATCCATGTCTCCAATCGACTTGAACGTCAATGCTGCTTTGCTGGTTGAATCACAGCTTGAAGATGTGAATCAGTTTATGGCAGGTGAGATGCCTGATCTTCACAGCGATGTTCTGCTTACTGACGATTTCAATCCAATTAGCTATCAGCGTAAACATGTACAGCTGTTATGGCGCGATGCAATGATTGACTATCTTGGAGATGAGAACCTGGACTGGTTGATGCTGTAACCTGTATTTGCCTGATTTACGTTTTTGCCTGAAAATACCTACATCTTCAACGTAACGCGAGAATGATTATGGAAATGTCTGTAGAACGTACGCTGTTCGCATTTGGTGGCACCATGGTGATGGCAACAAGCTTGCTGGCCCTTTTTCACCATCCCTACTGGACCTGGTTCACTCTTTTCATCGGTTTCAACTGCTTTCAGAGCTCTTTTACCGGCTTTTGCCCGCCGTCGTGGCTGATGAAGAAATTTGGCCTGAAAACCGAGGCACAGCTGGCACTCGGGGAATAGTCCGGGCTGCGAATTTATGTAATTAAAGATATTATTTACCGCAGAGGCGCAGAGGCGCTGAGATATTTAGGTATTCATAGAAGTGATTTTGGTTGCGTACGTTACTAATTCGCGGTTAAAACCGCTCCTACAACAACCAATAAAACCTCTGCGTCTCCGCGCCTCTGCGGTTAACTATCCGATCGTTCCTGCATTAAACCGCTTCGCGTGAGGCGCGTTTGCGTTCGTGTTCCTTGAGGAATTTCTTGCGTACTCGAATGGCGTTCGGGGTAACTTCTACCAGTTCGTCATCATCGATAAATTCCAGTGCCTGCTCCAGCGAGAAGCGGATCGGTGGCGTGAGGATGATGTTCTCGTCAGTTCCGGCAGCACGGATATTGGTTAGCTGCTTGGCTTTCAGCGGGTTTACTACCAGGTCATTATTGCGTGAATGTATGCCGATAATCATGCCTTCGTAGACCTCTTCTCCATGGCCGATCATCAGCTTGCCGCGTTCCTGCAAGTTAAACAGCGCGTATCCCAGTGCCTTACCCTGTCCATTTGAAATCATCACGCCATTGTTGCGCTGACCTATGCTGACATTCAGGAAGGGTCCATAGCGCTCAAACACGCTGTAGAGCAGACCTGTGCCCGATGTCATCGTCAGGAAATCGGTACGAAAGCCGATAAGACCGCGCGCCGGGATTATATAGTCAAGCCTTACCCTGCCTTTACCATCGGGCACCATGTTTTTTAACTCTGCCTTGCGCTCACCCAGCGCTTCCATCACTGAACCCTGGCTTTGCTCCTCGATATCGACAGCGAGTTGCTCGTATGGCTCCTGTTTTTCGCCATCCACGTCATGAATAATGACTTCGGGGCGACCAACGGCCACTTCATAACCTTCACGGCGCATGTTCTCGATCAACACGGACAGGTGCAGTTCGCCACGGCCCGAAACACGAAAACGCTCGCCTTCGAGCTGTTCCACGCCCAGTGCTACATTATGTTTCAGCTCCTGCTGCAAGCGGTCCCAGATATTTCGACTGGTAACGTACTTGCCATCCCTGCCAGAAAACGGTGAGGTATTGGGCTGAAAGGTCATACTGATGGTGGGCTCATCGACCGAAAGAGCAGGCAGCGCCTCGACATTGTCCGGCTCGCACAGCGTATCGGATATATCCAGCGGATCGATGCCGGTAATCGCGATAATATCGCCCGCCTCGGCTTCGGCTTTTTCGATACGTTCCAATCCATGAAAACCCAGCACCTGCAATACCCGCCCTGATCTGACCTTGCCTTCACGGTCGATTATTTTTACCGGCGTATTGGTTGAGACCTTGCCGCGCTTGATGCGACCTATGCCGATAACACCAACATAACTGTTGTAATCCAGGGTTGATATCTGCATCTGGAACGGGCCTTCACTGTATGCGTCCGGTGCCGGCACCTGCTCGACGATGGTCTCCAACAAGGGTGTCATGTCGCCTTCACGTACGGCCGAGTCCAACGATGCATAGCCGTTAAGGGCGGAGGCATAGACCACCGGAAAATCGAGCTGCTCGTCGGTTGCGCCAAGGTTATCAAACAGGTCGAAAGTCTGGTCCAGCACCCAGTCGGGGCGGGCGCCGTCACGGTCAATTTTGTTGATGACTACGATGGGCTTGAAACCCATGGCAAAAGCCTTCTGCGTGACAAACCGGGTTTGCGGCATGGGGCCATCGACAGCATCGACCAGCAACAGCACGGAATCGACCATCGACAGCACACGCTCAACCTCGCCGCCGAAATCAGCATGGCCCGGTGTATCCACGATGTTGATTTGGTAGTCACCCCAGGTTATGGCCGTGTTCTTGGAAAGAATGGTAATACCGCGTTCTTTTTCTAGATCGTTGGAATCCATCACCCGCTCTGTAGGCGCCTTGCGGCTGTCCAGCGTGCCGGATTGCTGCAGCAACTGGTCTACAAGCGTGGTTTTGCCGTGATCTACGTGGGCGATGATGGCGATATTGCGTAGTTTTGCGCTCAAGATGCGCTCCGGTAATTCAAAAGGCGGCTATTATATAGTGCGGGCAGCAGAAATACCTGCACTGATTGAGTGTTATCGGTAAATAAAAAGAAGGTATATACACCTGCTGGCGTGGCTATTTCCAGGCAAAAGCAAGTACAGGCATAAACGTTCAATCCATATTACTGCAACAATATTTTGCAGATTTTAAGTGGTGGGAACCCTGCGAATCAGCCTGATGACTAGAAGCCGATCCAGTTAATTACTGCTTCTCGTGCCACTGCGTTATCGGGTCGTGCAACCAGGCCATTTCGACTGATACTGACGCTGTAACGGGCTGCGTCATTCATCGGTAAAAACACGGCACTGCCATACGTTGCATCAACCATGCTCAACCAGTTCCTGTATTCATTGGCATATGACCACAAATCGATACGCTCTTCCGTTGCCAGGCCATGTGCAGTATGTGGCGCATTACGCTCCTCATTAATGTCAGTATAACGGCCGGATAAACGGTGCAGGCGGTAATAGGAGTCAAGCCCAAGCAAGTTTGCATAGCCTTGCCAGGTCAGTATTTGTGCATCGAGCTGCCATTCATCACCACGTAATTCATAGAACCAGCTTTCACCGGAACCCAGTTCTTTTAATTCAACACTGTAATGCCTGGGTGAAATCCTGTGAAAACTGATAGTTGCGATTGGCTGTTCAAAAACCAGTCGTTCATAGGTGTGAATATTGGAGGAAACCAGAAACAGCATGGCGGCTATTGCAAGTAATACGATGCCAGTGATCTCGTATCTGACACTGCTCATCATCAACCTTTTTGTAAGTTTGATAATGCCAAGCACGCACAGTATTACGCCAATGCTGCCAATTATGATGCTGGTTAAAGTGAGCGTCTGCACAGATTATATAAACTGACGGGCGGACAGGGCGTGATGTCAGTTATTTACTTGTGAAAGCTTTTCTCTTGCTTCATCAGCAGCCGCAAAGTCGCCGGCGTCTTCACAAATATTAACCAGTCTTTCCAGTACGCGCTCGCTGGTCTCATCATGTGCCAATGCTTTTTCGCAGAACTCACGTGCCCTGGTTAAATCACCACGTGCATGTTGTGCACGCGCAAGGCCCAGGTAAGAGAAAACATCAGCGCCGTTTTTGAGGCTGGCTTCGTAATGTGCAATCGCATCCTCAATCTTGTTCAGACTTAGTAATGCATCCCCAACACGCGTCCACAATGCCTGGTTCTCCGGTTCATGCTCGAGAATCTTGTCCCACCATTCCACGGCCTTTTCCATGTTCATCTTGCCGCGATAACAATCACCCATACCAAAAAGGGCAAAATTATTTCCCGGTTCAAGCTCAAGGGCTTTCTCGTAATGATCCATTGCACGATCAAATTCCTTTCGCCGACGATAGATATTGCCCGTCATGGTCATTACAACCACGTTTTGCGAATTATTCTTTAACAGTGTTTCAAAGCAGAGCAGCGCCTTGGTATCTTCATGCTGCGCATAATAGACATTACCCAGGCCAAGCAGTGCAAAAGGGTCATTGGTACTGACTTCAAGCGCCTGCTCATAAAATGAAATGGCGTTCTCGGCATCATGGAGCTTGTGATAAGCATCGGCAACGCGCACCATGACATGGCTGTCTTTAGGATTGATTTCAAGATAACGCAACCAGTAAGGTATAGCCTGCTGCGGGTCTTTCATGCCGCGTCGCGCATCGCCCGCGCCACGCAATGCAAACAGGTTCTTGTTATCCTCACTCAGAATCGCATCGTAATATTTAGCGGATTCTGCGAAGTTGCACATTTTGCGGTAAACGTCACCCAGACCAGCCAGCACATAAGGATTAGCGTTATCCAGTTCGTAAGCTTCCAGATAAACCTTTTCTGCGTCCTCCAGCTGGCCTTTGCGAAACAGGCGGCTGCCTTTCTTGGAGAGGTCGATGACGGATTTTTTTGATAATTCGGTCATTTTTATATTTTGTTATTTTTCCAGTACTTGATAATGCATTTTACACTAGTATTAGTAGCAGCAGATTGATGGTATCGCAACTAGAATGGACCACGAATTTCAAAAGTGAGGCCATCCAGATCATCACCGCTTTTACCACGTTGTGAGCTGAAATACAGACGGCTGCCATCCGGGCTGAATGCTACGCCCGCAATCTCGGATTTATCATGCCCTTCGAGTTCGATTAGCGGGTAAATACTGCCATCATTCGCAATCACCACAATCTGCATATTCCCCCCATCTTCAGCAACATAGAGTGAACCGTCGGACGCGACCGTAACGTTATCAACTCCTGTCAATACAGGATTAATGTATGCGCTGTCATCATAAAGCACACTCAGGACCTGGCTGGTAATATCAAACACCCAGACACGATTGTCACCCTTGGTGGTGAAATAGACCTTGCCCCTGGAATAGACAATACCTTCACCACCGTTGAATTTGGTGGCACTGGCCTGAAAACGGGTTGCAGTCTTGCCGGCAGACGGATCACTGATCTCCAGCCACTCAAGCTTGCCGGTCTCGCCATTAACAACATGTGCCGCTTCAAGTTTACCGGTAGACAGGTCCGGATAATTAAAAGGTGTAAACCGGTAAAGGTAACCATCGACTTCGTCTTCAGTAAGGTAAAGCTTTAGATTGAGCGAATCGACGGCCACCGCCTCGTGCTTGAATACACCCAGTGCCGGCCTGACGACAGCAGCCTCTACACCCAGTGGATCGCATTCCCACACCCTTCCATTCTCAACCTCTTCACAGGAAAGCCAGGTTCCCCAGGGCGTGGCGCCACCCGCACAGTTTTGACTGGTACCCTGTAAAATGGAATAGGCATCGATCAGCTTGCCATCAGCATCGAAGCGAAGCGCGCCAGCGCCACCTTCATTGTCATCAATTTCACTGTTGGATACATAAATCCAGCCACCAGCCTCATCTGCAAAACAGGCCCCACCATCGGGTGCCGCATGCCACACATAGTCACAACCGCCAAGTGGTGAAATTGACGATTCGGCAACGATGCGCGAACTGAATCCGGCCGGCATGCGCACGCCATTAGGATCTGCCGCTAACAGCTGAACATGATCCGGGGCGGCACGGCTGCTGCCCATAATCAGGTTGGCCCAGAGCGCCCCGCTGCCATAC
>CAZRKQ010000252.1:0-4392 GCA_964600755.1 uncultured Thiotrichaceae bacterium | reverse complement strand
GCTGACTATACCCATTCATTAGCTGAATCCGGTATTTCAGTGAACTTCAGCCTGTCAAACCACATGGTCATTATCGGCCTGTTCATCGGCGGCCTGGTACCTTATTTGTTCGGCTCCATGGCAATGGAAGCGGTTGGCCGCGCGGCAGGCGGTATCGTCAATGAAGTCCGCCGCCAGTTCAAGGAAATGCCCGGCATCATGGACAAGACAGAGAAACCGGACTACTCGCGTGCTGTGGACATGCTGACACGAGCAGCCATCAAGGAAATGATCATTCCTTCGTTGTTGCCTATTGCAGTGCCCATTATTGTTGGCTTGACGCTCGGCGCGGAGGCACTGGGCGGCATGCTCATAGGCACCATCGTGACCGGTTTGTTCCTTGCAATCTCCATGACCACTGGCGGCGGCGCCTGGGATAATGCCAAGAAGTACATCGAGGATGGCAATTATGGCGGCAAGGGTTCAGATGCTCATAAAGCAGCCGTAACCGGTGACACAGTAGGCGACCCCTACAAGGACACAGCCGGCCCTGCAATCAACCCGTTGATCAAGATCATCAATATTGTTGCACTGTTAATGGTTCCAATGCTCTAGCGAGCATTGGAACCAGGTACTAGGGACTAGCTACTAGTATCTAGGCTATTAATTAAAAACCCCTCTTTGAGGGGTTTTTTTTGGCCATCGATAATACTTGACTATTTTACTTGGTTATTTATCATGGTAGTTACACAACCGCGGAGGGCTACACAATGCATATTCGTAGTACGACAGACCCGATCACGCTAAACGACGTCCCCGACCCAGATAACCACCCCTGCCTGTATGAGGGTGATGGTGAAAATGGCCTGGAAATATATTTCGAAAACGAGGAAAACAAGAGAATCTATATGGATATGGAGCTTGAAGACAAGAAAGTACTCCAGGGTAATGACAGCGACGATTATGTAGCTCAAGGCTGAAATAGCCATTAACAAGACTCACTAAAAAGCCGGATTTTTCGGCTTTTTATTTATCTGTAATTTAGTGACAAACACATGGCAATCATTATCATTTACAGTCAGAACCTTGAATGGAGGCAAACGCGATGCTAGTACAAAAAAGTATCATTCTGTCCGTTTTGCTTGGCACCTCTTTCATCACCCAGGCCACAGACAATGCGAGGCCCCAGTACCAGTTGATGACACAATTACAGGGCGAATGGACTCTCTCTCCCTCAGCACAACAGGAAGGCAAAGCGACGCAACACAAACTTGTGAAGCCATTGATTGGTACTGACTCAACAGCCATGAGTTTCAAATTAATAGGTAAAGGAAGCACCGTACAGGAGAACCTGTTGCCGGGAACCGGGAAAGAGATGGTAACCATGTACCACTGTAATGACATGGAGTGTTCACAAGTTAAAGCAACGCATTACTGCGTCAAGCAAAACCAGCCTGAGATGCTTGTCGATCTGGACAGCACAAGCACCAGGCTTGTGTATAACTGCGATATGGGTACCGAGTTGTGCCAATCAAAGCAAAATCATGTACATAAGATCACGCATGAACTATCCAATAACGGCAACCACTTGAGAACCACCTATACCAGCTACAATGACGGCAAATACTTGAAGGATTCCATCTACAATTTCGACAGAAAATAACGTTTTGTGGCACATATACATTCAGGCGGGGCGTGCCCCGCCTGTTGTCGATCACGCTGACTTTTAATGATAAGCTGATTTGCATTATTTATTGATCTGTATCAATGTATACAGCCTCTGAAGACCTCACTGTACTAATAAAAAATAACAATCTCTTTCTGGAAAACCACCAAGATGGGACATTATTATGACTAACGATTCTAATCATGATATTCACAGCAATTCTCCACTCGGTACGGAGCTCGAGGCTGATGAAATCAAGGCGCTGGCTGGAGTTATCAGTATCAAGCACTTGAGCGAAAATGAAGTACTGCTCAAGGAAGGCACGACTGACGATGCCTTGCATATAGTAATTAACGGACGTCTGGCCGCGACCAGAAATACAGGTGGCGATGAATATGTAACCTTACATACCCTGCACGCTGGCGACATGGCAGGTGCCATGGGTTTCATCGATGGCACCGACCACAGTGCCACACTCACAGCGCTGTGCAATACCGATGTTTACACGCTGGAACGCTCGGCTTTCGAGTCTTTACTGGAAACCCACCCTGCCCTGGTCTACAAGGTCATGCGTTCTATCATTCGATCCGTACACGCCACTCTGCTCCGCATGAACAGGCAGTTTGTGGAAATGAACAATTACATAATGAAAGAACACGGTAGATATTGATTTCCTTTCAAATACAATATAAAACAGACAAGTACTCATGGAATCACAAGACAAGTTCAAACAAAAACTGCTCGATCTTAGAGATGAATATAACAGAAAGATTGGCGTTATCGATGCAGACGTTCATCATAAAAACGAACCTGTAGAAAAAGATTTTGCCGAACAGGCCACGCAGCGTGAGAATGACGATGTGCTCAATGCCCTCAACCAGGATGCGAAGCTGCTTGTAAGCCAGGTCAACAGTGCCTTGCATCGTATGGAAACCGGTGACTATGGAATATGCACCCGATGCGGTGCAGAAATTTCTGAAGGGCGTCTCGAAATCGTTCCCTATGCAGCACTATGCATAAAGTGTGCAGAAAAGTCCGGCTAAAACGAATTTTTTTCCTGAGGTCAGTACCAATAAACCCACAACCCGCATCTTCAATGAAATCACTGTCTTCTAGCAGAACCACCTTACTGCTTTTGTGTCTGTCATTACCGGCTGCTTCATCTGCTGCTGCTCCCGGGAACCGCACCGGCCAATGGCAGATCTCCTTAATACCCAGTTATACCAATTCACAGTCCATCCAGTTTGAAGGCGGCGCAGTTGCAGACATTAGTGCGCATTCCGGTTTCGCTATTGGTATCGGCTACAACTTCAGCGATTACCTCGAGCTTGATTTTGACATCGGCAGTGCCGATGGAAATTACACCGGTACCCGTGTTGCTGATGACGGTAGCAGCACGTCGGAAAAATTCAATGGCTCTATGTACACCAGCCATATGAACCTGGGTCTTACCTATAACTTCCTCGCGTCGCGCTTTACGCCATTTGTCAAAGGCAATCTTGGCCTGACCTACATTGATTCAGGAATTCCAACTGGAAATCTTGGCTCCGTATGCTGGTGGGACCCCTGGTGGGGTTATTACTGTGGACCATATGCACAAACCTACACGTCCAGTAATCTCAGTTACGGCGCTGATCTTGGTCTTCGCTTTGATATCACCAGCAAAGTATTTCTCAAAGGATCTGTTGGCAAATCGTATATCGACTTTGACAATAGCAGCACAACTGACTTCACTGTCTATAAATTTATCGTTGGCTTCAGTTTTAAATAACCGAAACAATATCGACTATTCACGGTCATAGTTATTCAACCAATAAGGGATAAATGCCATGAAGCTGAATTTCTTACTTGCTGTATCACTGCTTGCTGTATCACTGCCCGCAACTTCACTTAACACTTTAGCCGTAGGCAGCAAGACAGAAATTGCGACCTTTGCCGGTGGCTGTTTCTGGTGCATGGAACCGCCCTTCGACAAGCTGGATGGTGTTATCTCTACAACTTCAGGCTATACCGGCGGCCACCAGGTTAATCCGACCTACAAACAGGTGTCTGCAGGCAGCACCGGTCATACGGAAGCCATACAGATTGAATATGATCCTGCAAAAGTCAGTTATGAAGAGTTGCTCGCCGTGTTCTGGAAGAACATAGATCCAACCACACCGAACCGTCAGTTTTGCGACCATGGCAGCCAGTATCGATCTGGAATCTTTTATAATAATGACAAACAGAAAAATGCTGCTGAAAAATCTTTTGAGGAATTGAAGCAAAACAAATCCTTTGATGAACCTGTTGTAACTGAATTAACTTCAGCCAGCGTGTTTTATCCAGCAGAAGACTACCACCAGGATTACTATCAAAAAAATCCATTACGTTACAAGTATTACCGCTTTTCATGCGGGCGTGATCAGAGACTGAAAGAGCTCTGGGGTGAATCTGATTCAAAGTAACCTGTTTGCCAGTTATTTCATCGCAAAGGCGCAGAGACGCAAAGAACGCAGAGATAATCTATTGTTGTCTCCTGAATATGCAGAACAATAATCATTTAGATAAACAACTTACATAAGTTATTGAATAAACGGTCTTAATAAGCAACAAGAATATTTGCGTTCATTTGCGAACCTGAAAATACCTTTGCGACCTTTGCGTCTCTGCGCCTTTGCGTTAAAAAATCGGACTACGAAATTAACGCGCTTTAATGTAAAATACCGCACACATTTTTAAGCATAGATGGTTTAAATGATTGAAAT
>CAZRKQ010000251.1:0-4235 GCA_964600755.1 uncultured Thiotrichaceae bacterium | reverse complement strand
TTTTAACTGTTGTAACAGTTCATGCGCATACTCTTTTTGTTTGTCGATGGCGAGGCGCATGCCGAGACCGAACTCGGCATTGTCTTCAAACAACGAATTGGACCAGGCGGGGCCGCGGCCTTCAGGATTGACCGCCCACGGTGTTGTCGGCAGGTTGCCGCCGTAGATAGAAGAACAACCGGTGGCGTTGGCGACCAGCATGCGGTCGCCAAACAGCTGGCTTGCCAGCTTTATATAAGGAGTCTCACCGCAACCTTCACAGGCACCGGAGAATTCGAACAGCGGCTGCAACAACATGGCGCCTTTGATCGTGCCTGTTTTAACCGCGGCACGGTCATATTCCGGCAGGCTGAGGAAGTACTCCCAGTTGTCTTTTTCCTGCTGCCTTAATTCGGTGGAGTAGGGCACCATGTCCAGCGCCTTGTGACTGGCATTGGTTTTATCGCGTATCGGGCAGATGTCAGCGCACAGTCCGCAGCCGGTACAGTCTTCCGGTGCGACCTGGTAACTCATGCGCAGGCCTGCAGCAAAGTCCTTGCCTTTGACGGCCATGGACTTGAAGCTTGATGGCGCTTTGGCCAGCAGGCTTTCGTCAAATACCTTGCTGCGGATAACGCCATGCGGACATACCAGCGGACACTTGCCGCACTGGGTACAGAGGTTTTCATCCAGTACGGGAATCTCCAGTGCCAGGTTGCGTTTCTCGAAGGCAGCCGTGCCGCTGGGGAAAGTGCCATCGGCAGGAAACAGGCTGACCGGGATGCGGTCACCGCGGCCGGCAATGATTTCACCGGTAACCTGTTTTACGAAATCAGGCGCATCCGCTGCTACCGGCTCGGCTAATACAATGTCACTGTCTGCCTGCGCGGGAATACTGACTTCATGCAGGTTGGCCAGGGTTTCATCTATGGCCTTGAAGTTGAGCTCAACCAGGCGTTTGCCTTTTCTGCCGTAGGTTTTTTCAACGGCATCTTTAATCGCGCTGATGGCATCATCGTGCGGCAGTACACCCGAGATTGAAAAGAAACAGGTTTGCATGATGGTGTTGATACGTTTTTGCATGCCGGTAATGGCGGCAATATTGTAAGCGTCGATGCAGTAAACCCGGATGTTTTTCTCAATGATCTGCTGCTGCATGTTTCTCGGCAGGCTCTGCCAGACCTGCTCAGGCGCAAGTGCAGTGTTGAGCAGAAACACGCCATTATCAGCCGCCTTGTCCAGCATCGGGTAGCGTTCGAGAAATACCGGCTGATGACAGGCAATAAAATCGGCATCGCCGTCAGCGATCAAATAGCAAGAATGGATCGGCTTATCGCCAAAGCGTAAATGCGACACGGTAACCGCGCCTGACTTCTTCGAGTCATATACGAAATAACCCTGCGCATATTTATCAGTGCTTTCGCCGATGATCTTGATACTGTTCTTGTTGGCACTGACAGTGCCATCGCTGCCAAGTCCGTAAAACACGGCCTGAAAGCTGTCGTTGTGCGCATCAGTACGGAAACTTTCATCCCATTCCAGGCTGCTGTTGCTGACATCATCATGAATGCCGATGGTGAAATGGTTTTTCGGCTGTGTACTGTTGAGTTCATCGAACACGGCCTTGACCATGGCTGGCGTGAACTCCTTCGATGACAGGCCGTAACGACCGCCAATAACTTTTGGTTGCTGTTTGAATTTTGCCTGATCATTGAAGCTGTTTTGCGCCAGTGCCGTGACGATATCCTTGTATAACGGTTCGCCATCAGCGCCGGGCTCCTTGGTGCGGTCCAGTACCGCAATTGATCTCGTTGTTGCAGGCAGGGCATTGATCAGCGCTTCGGCATCAAAAGGCCGGTACAGGCGGACTTTTATCAGGCCGGTTTTTTCACCAGCGTTATTAAGATAGTTGACGGTTTCTTCGACGGTTTCTGCACCGGAGCCCATCAGGATAATTATCCGCTCGGCATCATCAGCTCCCATGTAATCGAACAAACGATAGCTGCGTCCGGTGAGACTGCCGAATTCATCCATCACCTTCTGCACAATGCCGGGCATGGCCTGGTAATAAGGATTGACTGTTTCGCGCGCCTGGAAGTACACATCCGGATTTTGCGATGTGCCGCGAACCACGGGATGATCCGGTGACAAAGCACGCTGGCGATGCGCAGTGACATGCTCCTGCTTGATGAGTTGCCGGATAACTTCAGCATCGATGGCCTGTATTTTTGCGACTTCATGCGAGGTACGGAAACCGTCAAAGAAATGTACTATCGGGATACGTGCCTGCAGCGTGGCTGCCTGTGATATCAAGGTCATGTCCAGCACTTCCTGCGGGCAGTTCGATGCCATAAATGCGAAACCAGTCGTGCGAGCCGTCATCACATCGCTGTGATCACCGAAAATCGACAGTGCCTGCGCAGCAATGGAACGTGCTGCGACATGAAAGACTGATGGTGTAAGCTCACCGGCAATTTTGAACATGTTGGGGATCATCAATAACAATCCCTGCGAAGCGGTAAAGGTTGTTGTCAGTGCGCCGCTTTGTAAGGAGCCATGAATGGTGCCGGCGGCACCGCCTTCGGATTGCATTTCAATGATACGCGGCACTGTGCCCCACAGGTTGGCACGGTTTCTTGATGACCACTCATCCGCCCATTCGCCCATGGGCGATGCTGGTGTGATCGGATAAATCGCGATGACTTCATTGGTCATATGCGCGATCTCGGCAGCCGCCTGATTGCCGTCAATCGTCAGGGTTTGGGATTTTGCCATTTCATTCTCCGACTGCGTATCTAGCACCTTAGTATTACATAAATGATAATCTCAACGCAGAGGCGCAAAGACGCAAAGTTCGCAGAGATTATATGAATTTTCGAGTGGAAGAGTGCATATAGAGGTTAATAGAAAAGTAGATAACACACTATTTAAATACCCTTTGCGTTCTCTGCGCCTTTGCGTCTCTGCGTTGAATCATTATTCTTAAATATTCTCATCGCGCTCGCCCTGCAACGGTACGAAGGCGACGCCGAGGACATCCCTCATATTGAGTTCACCGTCTTCATCTTTCTCTACCAGCATCAGTTCCTGGTACAGGTGTGGCCTGCCGACAGGGATGACCAGTTTGCCGCCGGGTTTGAGTTGTTCAATCAGCGGTTTCGGTATATGTGAAGCTGCGGCGGTAACAATAATGCCGTCATAGGGTGCATGCTCCGGCCAGCCGTCATAGCCGTTACCGCTCATGGCTTCGATGTTGTCATAGCCGAGCTTGTCTAAACGGGCTTTGGCTATATCAGCCAGTGCAGAGACGTATTCAATCGTGTAAACCTGCTTGCACAGTTGCGACAGGATGGCGGTCTGATAACCGGAACCGGTACCGATTTCCAGTACGATATCGTCTGCTTCGAGTTCAAGCAGGTCGGTCATTAATGCAACAATGTAAGGCTGCGAAATAGTTTGGCCGTGACCAATGGGTAAGGGGCCATTATCAAATGCAGCGTCAACATAGGATTTGGGCACGAATTCATTGCGCGGTACTGCTTTCATCGCCGCCATCACTTTTTTATCCAGCGCGTCCCTGCCGATCATCTTGCGCGTATACCTGACCTCACTCTCGATGTCATCGATCATGCGCTTTGTCTGTCGATCTTTCATGGCAATCTAGACAGTGCCTTCCTGCCAGGAGCTGAGGTAATGCTGCTGTTCATCAGTCAGTTGATCAATCTGGATATCCATAGCAGCCAGCTTCAGACTGGCTACTTGCTGGTCGATCTCTGCCGGGACATTGTGCACCCTGTTTTCAAGTTTCTGTTGCCTGCCTGCCAGGTAAACAGCAGTCAGCACCTGGTTGGCGAAACTCATGTCCATCACGGCCGACGGATGGCCTTCAGCTGCTGCAAGATTGACCAGCCGACCTTCGGCAAGCAGCCTGATACGCCTGCCATCTTTCAAAGTATATTCATCGACCGAAGGGCGCGGGCGCTGTTTGCTTAGTGCCATGGCTTCAAGCGCAGGGATATTAATTTCAACATTAAAGTGACCGGAGTTTGCCAGCACGCAGCCATCTTTCATCACCTCGATATGATTTTTATCGACGACATGCTTGTCACCGGTCGCGGTAACAATAAAGTCTGATTGTCCGGCAGCTTCCAGCAGCGGCATGACCCTGAAACCGTCCATGGCTGCTTCAAGCGAACGCAGCGGATCAACTTCCGTGATAATGACTTTTGCGCCATGGCCTTTGGCGCGCATCGCAA
>CAZRKQ010000250.1:0-10653 GCA_964600755.1 uncultured Thiotrichaceae bacterium | reverse complement strand
TGGTAGGGTCGATTGACCAGGGAAGGTCAATCGAGTCTTGTCGAGCAGGGATGCGAGTCAAGACGACCCGTGGCAGGGGAGCTGGCTGAGGGAATGCGAAGCACGAGCGCCCGGGTCGCATTTTTTGGGTTACGTTTTTTGGGCGAGCAAAAAAGGTAACTCGCTCCAGCAGGAGCGATACATAAAGTTTAATTACACGTGATAATTAAATTGAGTTAACTTTGTGAATACCATGAAGGCAAAAGAAGCTGGTAATTACGATTAACCGATATTCGTGACTAAAGTTGCTCCTACGTTAACTATAGAAAAAACCTCTGTGTCCTCTGTGCCTCTGTGGTAAAAAAAACAAATACGAAACCTTAGGCCCTGTTCCCCGGGTCTTCCGGAAACGGCTTTGCTTCGTCTTTTGCTTCTTCTTTCGGTTCCAGCAGCCGCGCATTCATAAAATTCTCGGCAAGAGCGTAATAAACCGGTTTCTTGCAGATCAGTTTCGACGCACCGGACGCAATCATTGAAGTGGCCATCAGCGCCAGCACCAGGTCCTGGTTGTCTGTCATCTCCATCACAATCACAAACGCCGTAATCGGCGTTTGCACCACTCCGGAAAAATACGCGACCATACCAAGTATTACGATGGTTGATGCCAGTTCAGGCGGGAACAGTGTCGCCAGGTTGCTGCCCAGGCCGGCACCGCTGGCCAGTGATGGCGCGAAGATACCGCCGGGTATGCCACTCAGGTACGAAGCAACCGTGGCCAGGATTTTATAGACCGGATACATCAGGCCGGTTTCTACGATGCAGCTGTCAGAGCCCGTACAGGAAACGATTTGCTTGGCCTCGATGTATCCAGTGCCAAATGCATGGCCGCCACTTAACACACCTACAAGCGCGATGATCAAACCGCATACTGCTGCAACCAGCAGGTAGTGCTGTTGCACTATTGGGCGCAGTTTTCTCGATCCGTTAATCAACACGTAGCTGAATGCGCCGCCCAGCAGGCCGCCAGTCACTCCACATACAACAACGCCAAGCCATACCCAGCTGAAATCGATATCGACCGGCGACGTTCCATAGTAATTGTAATTATCCTGATGCACGTAGATGGCGGTCATACCGGCGAGGATGACGCCGATCAGTATCATGCTGCTGTTGCGACGGTCAAAAGAACGCGCCATCTCTTCTATCGCAAATACAATACCTGCAATGGGCGTATTGAATGCAGCTGCAATTCCGGCGCCGCCTCCGGTCATAATCAAACCGCGTTCGAGGTATCTCGCCGGCAAATGCACGTAGCGCCCGAGTGAGTACATAATGGCTGCTCCCAGGTGCACTGTCGGGCCCTCGCGTCCAATCGATGCACCGGAAAACAAACCCATAACCGTGAGCAATACCTTGCCAATCGCAATTTTGAAAGACAGCAGCTGTTCGGCCAGCGCTTTGCCTCCGCGGCCCTCGATGGCAATCAGTGTTTGAGGAATACCGCTGCCTTCAGCGCCAGGGAAGAATTTTCGTGTCAGCCAGATGATCAGCATCAAGCCGGCTGGTGTGATGATAAAACTCAGCCATGGATTTTCTGCGAACAAGCCACGGTAGAAATGATCAGCCTTTTCCCCGAGCAGAGCAAAGATGGCTGCGACGATACCGACAAGAATGGCGCCGCCCCAGAATATCAGACGGGTTTTCCATAAGGTAGTCTTGAAAAGACGGTGCCTGGTAAGGCGAATTTGTTGGCGCATTCAAAAAGACGCTAGGCTGATATCAAAGGCATGATTCTACCGGAGTTTCAGCCTGGAGAATAAAGTGAATTGTTCTTGATCTACGTCAATTATTTATTGTATAACTTTAATTGTACATACGAATGATACGGGCGTATTATCACTTTTATGGAAGAGATCGCCGTGATTCTTAATTTTCACGGCATAAAAATAAGTTAAATGATATAAAAACCATGTTCATACAAGTCAGAAACCTGCCTTGCGGCACCACCATCGAAGATGTCTTTGATCTATTTTGCAGCATGAGCATCATAGACAGCATACATATAAGTGATTCAGATGTTCCTGAGCACGTTGTTGCCTGGGTTGCATTGCACTGCAGCCAGACAGGTGCGAATGCTATTTCCGATGTCCTGGATGGAAGGTTCTTCAAGGGCCGGCATGTATCAACGTATGCCGCCCTGTTCCTGCACTAGAAAACTGCATATCCCTGCATGCATGACCTGCTGTTGAACTGTACTCAGCAGTGTTTTTATTTACGCCTTATTTTGTAATTAAAGCCTAGCGCCAATGTAATAGCATCGTAGTCTTCATCACCGGTAATGCCAGTGCTGTAACTGATAAAAGCTGTAATATCCCAACTCTCGTTAATATAAAAATCGTAACCACCGCCAAACATCACCCCGGTTCCACTCTCCCGCTCAGTAACACCCATTTGCGATTGCCAGTGGCTAACATAACCTGCGCCTGCTTTCAGGTACCAGCTGGAATCGTCCCACGGATAATAACGGGCGGTGAGCAATATGGGCGCCAGGCCTTCACCTTCTATCTGACTCTCAAAATTAGCCGGCGGCGGATTAGTGTTGTATTCAATTTCGCCGGGTTGAATAAGCCAGCCGCTGGCTTCAATACCCAGTAAAAATTTAGGACTGAAAACGTATTCTCCTCTCACGCCGAGATAGAACTTGTTTTCACTGATGTTTCCTTGTGGAAGTTCAAGCTGTATTGCGCCAGCACCCACATCGGCACCAAGCCACCAGTCACCATGCTGGCGTAGCACTAGCGGCTCATCCTCGGAATCGGAAGCAGCCGATGTATTCAGCACGCACAAGCCGGTAATACTTATAGATGTGAGCAAGATTAAACGGATTACGCTCATTACTGAAAACTTCTCAGTTGATACCAACATAGCTGATCAGGGCTGGTTTAAAGCTGGCAGTTCGGCTTCCTGTTTTTCGCTTGCGCTTTACTGTAGGTATCAAGTGCACGCGGCATTCTTGCATTCAAGTCCTTGATACGTGTCGAACTTGATGGATGAGTCGACAAAAACTGCGGCGGCTGAGCGCCTGCTTTTGACATGTTTTGCCATAACTTGACGCTTTCCCTGGGGTTGAATCCTGACTCTGCCATTAGCTCCAGACCGATTAAATCAGCCTCAGATTCATGTGTTCTGCTGAAGGGCAGAATAATACCGTATTGCACACCCAAGCCGAGACCGGCGAGCACCAGTGCCTTGTTATCTTCACTGCTGTCACTGGCGCCGAGCGCAATTGCCGCTATAGCAAGACCCGCCTGTGCCGCCAGCTGATCCGACACCCTTTCATTGCCGTGCTGTGCGATCACATGTGCCAGTTCATGACCCATCACTGCCGCCACCTGGTCCTGGTTCACAGCATATTTGAACAGGCCTTCATAGACGCCAATTTTATTACCCGGCAATGCAAATGCATTGGCCTGGTCATCTGCAAATACGCGAACTTCCCATAATGCAGGATTATTATCTTCATCAAGCTGCGGAATAATTGCATTGGCTATGCATTGGGCATAAGCACGCATGTTTTGATTTTTTGTTTCTGGCGTGTCCTGCTTGATTTGCTCGAAACTCTGCACACCCATGCTGTTGATTTGCTCATCAGGTAAAAGTTTGAGTTGAGAGCGTCCTTCTGGTGAAGTAGCACAAGATGACAGTGTAATTGCAGCACAAACTGCTAACGTTAAAGAAATAGTACAACGAATATTTTCCAATGATCTCATATCAATCAACCTGCAAATTCATCTAGAGTTTTTTGATCATCTCGAGTATTTCCCTTGCATGCCCGTCAGCATTGACACCATACATTACATCTTCCAGCACACCTTCCTTGTTTATGATGAAGGTAGATCGAACAATACCCATTTTCTTCACGCCATTCTTTTCCTTTTCCTGCCATACACCATAACTTTCACAAAGTTCGCCAGTGGTGTCCGCCAGTAGTTTGAGATTGAGGCCATATTTTTCGATGAATGCGCGGTGGCTTTCACAGGAGTCCTTGCTGACACCTATGATCACAGTATCCAGTGCGGAAAACTCGTGTGCAAATTCGGTAAACTGCCTGGCCTCTATGGTACATCCCGGCGTATCGTCTTTAGGGTAAAAATACAGCACAACAATGCGGTTATTCCTGTATTCCGCGAGGTTTATTATATTATTGCCCTCATCAGCGATCCTGAACTCAGGTGCTAACTGTTTTTTCTCTAACACGTTTATCTCCTGCCGTTAATGCTCATCAGGGTTATCATTTATATCTTCATATACATCATCCGAAAACCTCGGCGTGCATATCGCCAGAAAGATTAAATCGCCTGGACCTGTGTTGGTGATGCGCTGGCGACACATTGGCGGTATCAGTACCACGTCACCGACGGTGATTTCAGCTGCAGGCAAACCACCGACCTCAACGCGACCACGGCCTTCAAGGATAACATAACGTTCAGCTGTTCCAGCGAGTCGATGCCAGCGGGTTGTTTTACCCGCCTCAAGCCGTGCCCGCGCAATTGACGTATCGGGATCATCCGGCGTGTTTGATACCTCAGTGATAAAACAACCTTCAGAGGTATAGAATTCATTACCCAGATCCTGCTGACGAATGGCTTCTTTTATCATTACCCTGTACCGTTATTTGACCGACTCTTACTGCTGTTCAATTCTGCCTGCCAGGTATATGACACGTGCGGTAATTGCCATGGTGAGCAACACAGCAGAACCAAATGCATACAACCCATAGTGCGTTTCCACATGGGCAACAGCACCCAGCTTGACCGCCACGACCAGCAAGGCGACCACGAACACATCCAGCATCGACCACTTGCCATATTGATGCATCAAATGAAGATAACGATGCAAGGTTTCACTACTGTTATCACGCGAACCCAGCAGTCTGAATAAAACCCCCAGTTTGAGCACCGGCAACACCACACTGAACAACAATATAATAACAAAGAGAAAAATTCTTCCTTCTTCCAGCAGCTGTACCAGCCCGGATGAGATGGAAAAAGTATTTTCAATGATGAAAAACTTCTCCAGCGTAAGCACCGGTGTTGTCAAACCGACAACTAAACTGATTGTCGTTATCACCAGCAATCCCAGTAATATCTTTGACTCGACGGGATAATAGCCGGCAATACCGTAATTGGAATTCGCCATTTTATTAAAACAGCCTGAGTTACAGGAACTTTTTCAGTTGCTTGTCATGCAGTCTCGACAGCAACATCAGGGCTGCAACTGCACCGATCAACGCATAGCCCATATCGGACTGAGTATCCCACTCATATCCTTGCGTGCCAAGGAATGCTTCGGCAGCCTGTTCGCTGGCAAGTGCCACCCACCATTCAAGCAGCTCATAAAATGCACTTAATGCCATGCAAAAACAAATGATGAAGAAGTTACGCCAATGCCTGCCGCGGATAATGTCTAGCCTGATAATCAGCTCTCTTGCTATCATCGCTGGAACGAAACCCTGCATGAGGTGGCCAAGTTTGTCGAAATTATTTCGCTCAAAACCGAACATTGTCTTCATCTCATTGAAGAGCGGCACTTCCGCGTAGGTGTAGTGACCTCCAACCAGAAGCACGATGCAATGAAGCAGTATAAGAACGTAGAGCAATGGGGTCAGCCTGAATGGCCTGTACGTAAGAGCCAGAACAACCACGCCAATAATGACCGGAAACACTTCGAGGTACCAGGTAGGTCTGTCCCTTGGCCCGATTGCAGACCAGATAAAAACAACGGCCAATACTGCGACCCATATTATCTTTTTATACATTGAGTAATGATTCTGCTTGCTGAAAGAAAAACGGTATCAACCCGGAGATGCAGACCTATTTTGAACATTTCTTATGATAAGAGAAAACCAGGCCAACTAGCATCGATACAACAATCGCAAGTACGATCGTGATCGATATGTTGCGTAAAAGCGCACCATCTAGACTCTCAGCCGTGGTTCCTATCAGCGCCCATGTAATCAATGTTGCAAATATCACGCTTACCGTGTTGGCAACGATCCCCTTTTCAATCAGAAAATGACTGAAGAACGATGTAATCGTAGAAATAATTATTACCAGTTCCATATGAAATGATAATTTTACCTGTTAGCGTTGTTGCTCAACATACAATTTCTGCGCCCACAAATCTCAAACCATCTAGTGTGCCTTGCTTCAATAACACCCTATCACGACCGGATCATTTTGTAGAGCTGAAACCCCCTTTAAATGACAATCGCTTATATGGAATTAATCTTTCAATAGCCAGTGTATTTATGATTATGAGACGAGCATAAGCACTGTAACTTGTTGTGCTATCTCAACATTCGGTAATACTCACGGCAAGTCCACCCAGAGACGTTTCCTTGTATTTCTCCGACATCTCTATACCGGTTTGTTTCATCGCGGCAATACAGCTATCCAGCGGCATAAAATGCTTTCCGCCACCGCGTATAGCAAGCGATGCCGCCGTGTATGCCTTGATTGCGCCAAATCCATTGCGCTCGATACAGGGCACCTGTACCAGCCCGTTAACCGGATCACAGGTCATGCCGAGATGATGCTCGAGTGCAATTTCTGCGGCATTCTCAATTTCTTCAGCTGTACCGCCACGCACCGCACACAGACCGGCTGCAGCCATGGAAGCCGCAGAGCCGACTTCACCCTGGCAGCCTACTTCGGCGCCTGAAATCGAACTGCGATGTTTGATAAGGCCACCGATCGCACTTGCCGTAAGCAGAAACTCACGAACCTGCTCAATGGTTCCATGCTCATGGACCACGAAGTAATACAGCACCGCCGGTATTACACCAGCGGCGCCATTGGTTGGTGCAGTAACCACCATATGCCCGGCTGCATTTTCCTCATTCACTGCCATGGCATAGGCACACAACCAGTCATTGATATTGGCCTCTTCAGGTTTGTGCTTTAACTGTGCATACAATGTCTTTGCGCGTCGAGGCAGATCCAGCCCACCGGGAAGCACACCTTCAGCGGCCAATCCCTGCTCGATACATTTATGCATTGATTGCCATATTGCATCCAGGCCTTGAATAAGCGCCTCCTCTGATATGTATTCAAGCTCATTTAATCGCTTCATGTCAGCAATCGATAAGCCACTGTCGACGGACATCTGCAGCATGGAAAGTGCCGAATCAAATGGATAGGGACATGATGCGGCCGATTCCATTTTTAGTGGTGCTACCAGTTGACTGATTTCAGCAAGTGTATTGATAAAACCGCCACCAATGGAGAAATAGGTTTCTGATACCAGGATTTCACCGGATTTATCAACCATTTCAAAGATCATTCCATTGGGATGCTGCTTCAGAGGTTCACTCTTATCAAAGATAATATCCTCAGCCGGTGAAAACATGAGTGTCTGGTTATCTCCAACAGCAATGTTTTTATCATTCCAGATACGTGCGATCAGGTCTTCTACATTCTGTTCAGCCAGACTGTCGGGCCTGTAGCCATGCAGCCCCAATGCCACAGCACGATCAGTGCTATGGCCCTTGCCGGTAAAAGCCAGCGAACCCTTCAGAACACAGCGAATGGCAGCACCCGGATGATACTCATGGCTGCAAAAATACCCCCTGGTGCGTCCCAGGAAATCTGCTGCAGCAATCATCGGGCCCATTGTGTGTGAACTCGAGGGTCCTATACCTATTTTAAATAGCTCCAGAGCACTGATGAACATTACTTACCTCTTGAAACCAGCCAAATCAGGGAACTGTGTGAGCATAATACACATTTTCAAATTATACTTCGCCAGCAGTGAGATAGCATATTCAACCAGATGGTGTTTTTGCCACCTACAGCCGAACTGGCACACGGAGTTTTCCAACTATGTCCGCATCAACTAACGCTTGATCGTAAAGGAGATGAACATATTGTAATCATCGACAACCAGTTACTCAGAGAAGAACGCGATGAAGGCCTGTTTCTCAATCTTGGCAGGATGATTGCTGCATCTGATGGCCATATGGAGCCCATGCAGCTACTGAGTACCGCAAAGGTTTTCAGGGCCTCGGCTGAACTGGTCGACCGGGTCGGCGCAGACTGGCCGCATAAGCGCCAGAACATCGGCCGACATCTCTATCCTGACCTGTTCTATTTCAAACGCAACACCGAGACCATTACTGATGCAAGTCACAATATCAACCGCAACCTGATCAAGTCGATGCCGGCCATATTAACCAGCAAATACCCGCCGTTAACTGCCACACAGGTCAACGCCCAGGTCGAGTTTGACCGCACCTTCAGGACCATCGTCAAGGAAGAAGCCTACCGGGGCAAAAGGGTGGTATTCATTTCCGGTATCCATATTGATGTGTCACCCAGAGAGGGACAGATATTCCCATTGACCAAGTATGTTCCCTGGGCTGCATACATACAGAACGAGTCCGGCGAAGGTTACACGCTGGAACAGGATGAATTATTCGAGATTCTTGAACAGCAAAGCATGGACAATCCACACAAGATTGACCTCACGCAAGCGATCGGCAGCATGAAGCGCGAAGCGGAAATCCATATCCATGTAGACAGCGACTAAAGAGCCACATCCAGCCCTGTTGCCTCACTGCGAGAGCAGTCGAATGTAACTGACCAGTGCTTCGACATCAGCCTGACTGAGGATGCCACGCCAGGCCGGCATGAACCGCCCCATGCCATCAAGGATACTTTCGACCAGTTCTTCGTTGTCGAGGCTGTTGGTTTCATTAGGATTGGTATGATCCATCGGCATTATTCCCATCAGGTTGGTCATGATGCCATCACCATCACCTTCCACACCGTGACAGACCTGGCAATACTTCTGGTAGAGCTGCATACCTATTTCAGGATCGCCCATCAGACCATGCTGGCTCCTGCCCAGAAAACGCAGGTATGCAATCAAAGCCCTGACCTGTGACTCAGAAAAGACATCCTTCCATTCCGGCATGGCTTCACTGAGCAGGTTGTGGCGATCACGGCCCGTGATGGTTTGCCTTCCCTCACCGGTGATGATTTTCATCAGGATGGTGTCACTCCTTGAGCGTACCGTGGTCGTCAGATCCGCAGGGGTGATTTGCATCACCCTGGCCAGGGGACCATCGCCCTTGCCATCGATTCCGTGGCATAACTGGCAATAGGAAACATACAGCCTTCTGCCTTCATAGGCCGGTGGAGGATTGGCAGATACATCAGCAGCATTTACTGCGAGCAGGGTCAACAGTACAACGGCCTGGGTAACATTTTTCATGTGTGTTCCTCCTGCTGAATAATACAGATAAGAGACTAATTACTGCTTACTGCCTGTGGCTCTTATACAATCCGATAAACCATTAGACACGGTGTGAAAGATCATTTTATTTAACGTACTGTTCCCTGCTTTTGTCCGTCAATGCCTTGAGGAAACTGGTGATATCACTCACCTGCTGATCAGTGAGTTCTTCATCCAGTTGCAGCTTTGCCATCTTGCGCACAGCCTCATCGAGCGTATTGATTTTTCCGTCATGGAAATACGGTGCTGTCAGGGCCACATTACGCAGCGGCGCCACCTTGAAAAACATGCGGTCATCCTCATCCTTTGTTAGTGTGTACATACCCTGGTCAGCCTGGTTTTCGTAGGGGTGTTCCTTACCGAGAGGCTCATATGTCTCGCCGCCGAGCAGTTTTCCATCGTGGCATGATTTGCAGTCAAGTTTGAGAAAGGCTTTAAGACCCCGTTGCTCTACCTCACTTAATGCCTGTGCATCACCGTTCATAAAATCATCGAAACGGCTGGGTGTAATCAAGGTGCGCTCAAAAGCCGCTATGGCCTCGGCAATATTCTGGTAGCTGATAGCCGGCTCATCACCGGGAAATGCCGCGGCAAAATCCTTCTGGTATTCATCAATCGCGCGAATCTTCTCCTCCACTGTGTTCTCATCGGGCATGCCCATTTCGATTGGATTCAGAATCGGTCCCTTGGCCTGCTCGACCAGGTCTTCGGCACGGCCGTCCCAGAACTGGCTGTCCTGCCAGCCTGCATTCAACACCGTCGGGCTGTTGCGGGTGCCCTGCTCACCTCTTGCGCCGGGTGAGGTAGTCAGATTATCCACGCCGGCAAAACCATCCTCGAGGCGGTGACAGGTGGCACAGGACTGGCTGTCATTAATCGACAGGCGTTTCTCAAAATAGAGTTTCTTGCCCAGTGCGATACGTTGCGCCGAGTCATTTTCCGATCCTGGCATGGCATCGGGCAATGGCTCAAAAAAGCGGTTCGCGCGGCGGATCAGCAGCTCGGCATCACCAGCGAATACGCTGGATGTTGCCAGCAACAGTGTGGTAATAACCATCCAGAGAATGTGTTTCATCGCTGCTCTACATTTGTTTACTCTAAACCACCAGATTACACATGCTTGCGAAGAAATAAAAGACGTCGCTGATCACCTGGCCTGCCTAATATTTGTCAGCACCGCCTTTTATGCTTATTATTTGCCACCTCCCCTTTTATGCTTATTACCGTGTATGAAAAGTCTCTGGTCTGACACCGGCGCTGGTGAATTCGCAGATAGTGCATTGCAACTCCGGGTTTATAGCTCCAGGCTGCTGGGCCAGAATCCCGACCTGGTGCTTCACGGTGGCGGCAACACCTCTGTAAAGATCACGGAAAAAA
>CAZRKQ010000249.1:0-5236 GCA_964600755.1 uncultured Thiotrichaceae bacterium | reverse complement strand
TTTTCCTGGGTGTATGAACTGACACCAGAGGGCCTTAAGCGGGAATCTGATGTCGACCAAGCGCAGTCAATAACGCCGGAAACCGGCCGTCGATTGAACCTAATCACTATCTGTCTGCTGTTGATTGGAATATGTGTGGTATTCATTGATCACTTTCTGCTGAATCAATCGTATGATACTCCCGCGTCAGTTTCGGCTGACAAATATCCTGAAACATTGCCACCTCCAGGCGTTACCCAGGATGACACGGTACCCTACCTAGCTGTGTTGCCATTCCAGGCCTCGGGTTCTGATGATGGTGGATTTCTAGCTAACGGCCTACATGATGATTTGCTTACACGGCTGGCCAAGCTGGGGGCTTTTAGAGTTATTTCTCGGACTTCTATGCTGGAGTACGCAAATACGACCAAGAATATGCGCCAAATTGGGGAGGAGTTAGGCGCTGGGTATATCCTGGAGGGTACTGTACAAGCTATCGGTGATCAGGTTCGGATAAACGCCCAGCTGATCGATGCAACCAGAGATGAGCACTTATGGGCAGATACATATGACCGAGAATTTACTGCGGCCAGTATTTTCGATATTCAAGCTGAACTCGCCAATGCAATAGTAAAGCAGTTGCAGTTATCCTTCGACGCTTCAGCGAAAGTAATGATGGCCGATATTCCAACCAGTAATACCGATGCATACACAGCTTATCTTCGCGGCCTACAGTTAGCTAAGTCAGGCGACCACAGTATTAATAACCTATCGAATGTAGTGGAGTCCTTTGAGGAAGCAGTACAACTTGATCCCGGTTTTGCAGTCGCCTGGGCTGAACTATCTCGAGCGCGCACTAACCTGGCTAGACCTTGGCTGATAGACGACGATGAGGAAATCCGAGAGCGAGCTCTTGTAGCACTGGCAAAAGCACGTTCGCTGAAACCATCCTTGCTCGAAGCAGAGCTCGCTTGGGTGGTGTACTTGTCGCGTGGTTTACATCGATATCCAGAAGCCCTTGAAGCTATGGAGAATTTGGGTAGCCGTGTTGACGTAGACGCCAATGCATTGGAGTTCAAAAGTTATTTGTACCGGTGGGCCGACCGCCAGGAAGAAGCATACCAGACATTACTTAAGGCCCAGCGGCTGGACCCCCGCAGTGTATCTATTGCATCCCGCTTAATTCATTACGCGATAAATATTGATGATTGTGCCGCTGCGGGTAATCATGTAAAAAACGCGTTATTGCTAGCACCAAAACATACTCACGTGATATTCGGGGCGGCCTTCTATGAAATAAATTGTACCGGCAACCTTGAGCGAGCGGTTGAATTATACCGTGGTGTCGATTTCATGGACGATTTTCAACTTCACAGAGCACGCTTCACTGCTGTTTTGGCGCGAGATTACGAAAGGCTTATGGAGTTAGCTGAGATACCGTTGCCTGAAAATCGCCCACTGAATCCGATATTCGATCAGATAGATAAGTATATAGCCCTGCACCGACTAGAAAGGAACCAAGATGCAGAAAACCTGCTAAGCGAAATACAGATGGCTCTCTCTCGAATAGATGATGAAACAATATCAGAAAACTTATACTGGTATGCGAGAGCAAAGGCTTGGTATCACGCTTTCAAGGGAGAGGGGGAGGACACCATCGCGTGGCTCGAAACAGAACGCCAAAATTGGGACAGCGTTCTCAAGGGGGCTTCCGTTCCTGACCTATATTTTTGGCATGCCCGTATTCTTACGATAGCTGGTCTTGAGGATGAGGCGGTTATCGCACTTCAGGACTTGTTTAAAGAGGGGAGCGGGTATCCATTCAGGGGCGTCGATTTGGCTCCAGAGTTTGATACTCTCAAAGATAAACCGGCCTACATGGAACTTAGAGAAAGATACGGTAATCATTAGCCGTTGATGTTCCAAGGTCAGAAATACCATATTCCTTAGATTACTGGATAAAGCGTCCTTATTCTCTAACTGCCGCCGGTGTCATCGCTCTGGACCGACACATGATCTCTTACAAATTAGGTTTTCATGGCTTTTCAGAAGCATTAAGACATCATTATCGTCAATAGACGATGACCCTTGTGTGGTGAAAGCGGTAGTAGCCTCTGGTTGGAAACCGGGTGGTGAGTCCTGGAAAGGAACGACCGTAACGCGGAAAAGTGGTCATTCAAGCCACGCCTGATCTGAGATGGGGTGACAGATCAGGTGTGCATTATTGCATCTAGCGAATCTGCCGCAGCTCACTCGCCTGGAGACTGCTCAGCCACGCTAAAGCGGCATCCCGGTCTGAAAATGTTTTCAGGTTCCACTGCACTTCGCGCGGAAGTTCCACCAGGGCCTGCGTCGCTACATCCGTCAGGCGACTATACGACACCACCGCCATGGCCTGTATCTCGGGGATAGTCGCCAGTGTTCTTTGCGCCTCGAAGTTATAACTGTACGGGTGCACTTTATTAATGAGCAGACAAATGGGTGCCCTGAGGTGGGTCAGTAAAAAGGTGTGATAGTGCTCAACCATATCCAAGGTCATGTGAACGCCGGCGTTCACGATCACTTCGGCGAGATGTTCCGACAATAAAGTGATGGTGCAAAATCCCAGGTCATGCGCCTGGAGAGCATCCGTTTGAATTAACATGCACTGCTCCGTTTGCATTGTAAAAATCCCCCACCGGTGGCTTGGCCTGTCCTTGGGATTGTGTTGCTCTAAATGTCATCGGGTGATCCGAAGGTGGTGTCAGTGCGTTTTCATTGCAAATTACGCACCGCTGCGAATTGACACCCGGGACGGCCCCTATTCATCAGTAGCAGGGTCTGGCCGTTGCTTCGAAATATACACACATCCAAAGCAAGGGTATAATTGATTAACATGCCTGTCAACCGGTGAGTATTTCGTACAAGATCGACTGTTGTCCTGCCAAAGCCATATAGAGCACTCACCTGATGATGGCCTTGATTAAGCAATTTTCTTGTGCCGTGCTGGCTCGCTACGCCGCTCGTGCTTTACTGATATAGCTCGGTTGAAACCAACTGCAGATGCTGGTGATCCAGAGGCGCAGTATGAGCTTGCCCGAGTATACTTTAATGGCCCTCGTGCAGAGGCGTTATTGCCAGAAATGGTCAATTTGTATGAACATTCATCAAATAAAGGATTTGCGGAAGCCCAATATTATCTGGGCGTCATATACGACAAAGGGCGAGGTGTAAAAAGCGATGATGTAAAAGCCAGAAAGTGGTACCGGATTGCAGCAGAAAACAACCATTCAATCGCGCAATTCAATTACGCTATATGTCTGATGCGAGGACGAGGTGGTCAAAAGATGAAAATGAAGCCTGGGCCTGGATAAAGAAATCGAGTGCACAAGGATACCCATCCGCCCAAAGAGCATTGAGCCAGCATAATCAATAGAATATGCAGCACAATTTCATTCACCAGACCGCACTTTGAGCCAAGCAGAGCGGGCAGAATCCGCCGAGCGCGGCCACCGAGGCAGCAAGCGTCACGGCGGTGAGGGAGCACGCCCATGAGGAGTCATTCAGGGGGTCGAAATCTAAGGCCCGCGAAGGTCGGTTATGAGGTGAATACGGTAGTAGCTACTGGATGAAACTGGGCAGCTAATCTCAACGGTGCAATGGCCGCAATGAGTAACTTTCTGCTCTACAGCCCAGTGTAGCCCATACGGCACTCATCGGCCCGTTAGCGGTCATTCAGGGCGCCCCTGCTGCCAGCCGGTTTGTGTAAGGAACGGCCGGGAAGCAACGCTTTTAGCGCACCCGAGCAGCCTGTATTTGTTACATGGCCCTTCAACGCAGACCCAAATAAATAGCGAGACCTAGAAATAGTAAACCTCCAAAGACGCGAACTACCCAAGGGTGTCGAATGAACTCACTGATTGCGGAAGTAAATGTACCACCACCGGGGCCCGTGGATAAGTAGTCGTCGGTGACCACATCACCACACTGATTAATTTCATAGTCATTGTGGCCATCTCCGATGCTTATGATGCCAACACTGTTGCTGGAGGCATTGAACTCCCGAATCCTTCTCATGCTCTCCTCCTGAACCTGTTTTAACTCCTCATCGAGACACCTATCAGTGCGATTAATTTTAATCTGAGATATTTCCTCTGCGGGTAAAATGCTCCCTTCATAATAAAGAGATTTTCCCAACCGATAGGGCTTTACCAGTTTCTTTCTGAGATTACTCTCGCTCAAATCCCTGAAGACGCAAATCCAATCTTCACTGTTCTTCTTTTTGACAGTAACGTGGAGAAAACTCACTGAACTTGGGCCTCGTAACGTCTTAAGAAGGCGCGCCGGTTGCGGCGCCCCGCTCGCTTAACTCGTTACATTTCATGTGGCACCGCTGCATGCACAGAAACATATTGCATAGGCATGACCATCAATTTTTCTGTATTGTACTTGCCTTTAAGGTATTCCATGACGGCCCCTCGATCTCTGCGGTCAATTGGCCCATCCACTAGGAAAGCCTCTCCCTTGGAATCTTCTTCAGGAGGGTCACAAACACCGCCCTCCATATTAGATACAAACATTGAATCCTTGAGTGCGGCATATCTAGGAGAGTGATTATTTAGACAAATTTTAAACTCAGAGTTTTCACATGTTATAACAACTGCATCAAGGTCGCTTCTATAGCGGAAGAACTGACTTTCGTTCATGTAATAGCAGGTTCCTGCGAATGCATCATCAGAACCCCAGTCAGTAACAGTGGTTGAACCGTATATCCCAGCGATAACTTGCTCTCGAGTTACCTCATACGACAAGCCTACACAGTGGACCCACACGATTCTAAAAGCTCTTGGATTGTTGACGTAAGCATTGATCTGGCGACGACCAGACCTTATCACTCCTTCAGTGACCGAGCGAGGCGTGAGATATTGCGAGAATTCAAAGAGTTCATCATTTGATAGTGCTTCAGTGCGCGCATCTGTCACATCCTCATTATCACCTTTCTCTTTTACCTCGATAATATATGAGTCGTTTTCATCACTCGCAAGATAATCGGGCGTTTGACTTTCACTCTCGGGTATTTTTCCGACCGCCAGGTTGAAGTGCTGTTCCAATACAGCCTTAACCATTTCCTCTGTGGTCTTTGGAACAATTGATACCCGGGCGATAAAATTGCTGTCAGCTTCTGGCCTGACGGAGAAAGGGGATATGCTTTATTCTATCGGCTCAATAATAAGTATGAGGCCGCTGGCCTTATACGCAGATTGTTAGATTATAAGGA
>CAZRKQ010000248.1:0-2969 GCA_964600755.1 uncultured Thiotrichaceae bacterium | reverse complement strand
GAAGGGTCTTACCTGTGGAAGGCGACCACCGTGGCTCAATATCCCAACTACCCGCCACCCTGGTGGTATTATGATCTCCGCTTTCAATATCCCGGACCCTATTACCGCTACCCGCGGTATCGCTGAGCCTGGCACCGCCACCTACACCGAGATTTCCGCGCTGGCGGCACCTGAAGTCCTGGTCGAAATTGAAGCCGCGGCAGTCGGGGAGTAACCAGGCGTCGCCTCCCGTGATAGCATTTCGCCGAGCCCTAGCTGAACAATTTTTCTATATTCTTTCTTACGATTGACGATTCTTTTATTGCGCTAATACTATCCTCAGGCGTAATAGCGAGTTTTTCTATTGCAGGCATAGCACCGACATTTGGCAGAGAATTATTTCTATCATTCTTCATCAGGCCGAAGTAATTCGAGACCAGAACCAGATCGCACAAATCCGCCGGGCCCTCCTTGTCGCGTGACCAGTCGCCACACTCTTCTGCCACTAAAATCAGATCGTCACCAAAATTCCATTTGCGTAATAGCAGGCTGGAAATTTCAGGGCGCATCACCTGGATAGTATGCTCAATTTCGAGATGATCCAGCATCAGGTCATTGTGTTGTAATAGAAAATCGTCGATAACCAATACACCGATACCATGAGTCAAGCCAGCCAACATTGCGAGGTCAGGTGAAGCTACTTTGGTTTTCTTCGCCAGGATGCGACTGATGGCAGCGACATTCAGGCTGTGATCCCAAAACGAACTGACCAGCCGCAAATGATTCTGCGGCAGGCGCTTGACCAGCTTGCCAACCGCGTAAGTCATGATGAGACAATACACCGCCAATACTCCCAGCTGCTCAATGGAACGACGGGTTTTTTCGGTCGCACCGAGATCATGATTCTTTGCATAACGAGCAACATTTTTAATTTTTCTGGCAATGTCAGGATAAGAAATCAGTATGCGTACCATGGCATCGACATCGGTAGATTCACCTGTGTAAACCTGTTGAATCCTGTCAGCCACCGAGGGCAATTCGGGCAACAGAATGCTTTTGTCCATCAGGTTATGGTACAGATGGTTAATAATGGAATTGTCTTCGCCTTCGTCGGTGAACAGGGAATGCACACTAATATCAGTCACGGACGTCTCCGCTAATTCCGCAAATTCAACAAACTGCTGAGTATCGATTTTCATGTAATCGACCGGTCCATGGGCCCTTACGTCATAGATACAGGGTCTCAATTGAGCGACAGGCTTTGGTTCCTCAGTTTCATCAACCGTTATGATTCTGGTTTTTCCATCACTGGCATTCAGCGAGACTTTGCCCTTGATGATATAAAGGCTGGTGTTTTCAGTCGAACCGCTATTGAGGAGTAATTCCTTGTTTTGGGCAGTAAATACTTCGAGCTGATTGGCGAGGGCTATCAGGTGGTTCTCGGGTAACTTAGAAGTCACCTTGATACGCCGCAGCGTAGATATATCCGGTATCCTGGTTTCGATCATGTCCATTCATTTGATTATTATTTACAATGAATTTTATGCCGCCAACAGGAAATAGTAAAAGGTTGGGGCACATGATTATTTACTAAATTGCACTTCCCGTTGACGACTAACCAACATCAATGATGTTTACCAGGGATCGCTTACTGCTCGATGCGGGCGTTCAGCATATCGAACAGCAAATGCGCATGCTCGGCAGCCGTGCTCCCCAAATGAGTAAGGTAACCGCCATCAACCTGGGTAATAAAGCCACCTTCAAACAGGCGTTCTGCCGCCGCTTTAACCGAGGGATCAGCCGTCTTGTGAATCTTGATTCCATCGAGGTTAGTAGCCGATTTGTACAGCATCAGTACTTCCAGCTCGGCTCGGTTTTCTGGTGTATATGACATATAGATACCTGAAGTTTTCAGCAACATCGCCTGGGGCTGGCAATTCTTACATTAAACCCGGCATTTATAAATCATTTATACGGGCAGTAATCCCCTCACCATCGACAGCTCGACTTTGACTATTGCGAATGAGGTAGCAAAATCCGCTGTTAAACAGCTACTAAAACAGATGTGCCTGAAGACGGAACGAGACAGGCTGCGGAAACTGATCGGCGACGCTATAGAGTCGCTATTGACCAGAATCAACCCATCAGCGACCTCACACGGACCTTGGCGGGCCCGAAATGACCAAAAAACGCACTAAACAGTCATTTTATTAATAGCCGACCGGTTCGCAAAAAATCGCAGAAAGTTGCTGTATTATCAGCCCCCTGATAATGTACTGAACTCAAAAGATAAAATAAAAGTAATGTCCGAGTCGGGTAGCCCTCCAAAGTCGATAATTGAATCCATGGAACTGGTTCGGCTGCCCAGTCCCCCGCATATTCTCAGTAAATTGCTTGATGTTTGTCATGATCCGGACAGTTCAACCGGCGACCTGGCCGACATAATCAGCTTCGATGCCGCCCTCACCAGTAAGTTGACAATGGCCGTTAACAAGGCTGCTTTTTCGATTGCACCGCCGATAAATAATCTGGAGAAAGCGGTAACATTGATAGGCCATGACAAAGTGAAATCCATGGTCATCACCTCGTCAATTCAGCAGCTTTTTGCAGGCCTGATTAATTCACAAAAGGTATTTTTATATAATGCCTGGCTGGATTCCCTGTATTGCGCCGTTTTCGCCAGGGATATCGCTATCGCCATAGAGTATGAACATCCCCAGGATGCTTACCTCGCGGGTTTATTGCATGATGTCGGCCAAATCGTTTTTGACGCCAAGTATCATGACCAGTACGTCAAAATTATAAATGCCAAAACCGAAGCTGAAACAATCGCCCAGGAAATCTCGCAGTACGGCGTCAGCCATACCGAGCTGGGAGCCGCAATCATAGAACAATGGCCCAGCCTGAGCCCCTCGATTGCCGATGCTACGCGTTACCATCACGAAACAGAAGAGCTATTGCAAGGCAGTGACATTCTTTGCCGGATAGTT
>CAZRKQ010000247.1:0-16498 GCA_964600755.1 uncultured Thiotrichaceae bacterium | reverse complement strand
TTTGATGACCCGTGAAGAGGACATCAATCGTGCTTCCCGCTCCCTTAAAGCCATGTCCCATCCGCTAAGACTCAAAATACTCTGCACCCTGGGTGACCAGGAAGTGAGTGTACAGGATATCGTCGAATCGGTGGGCACATCCCAAAGCAATATTTCCCAGCATCTGGCTATTCTGCGTGACAAAGGTATACTCGCCTCGCGTAAAGATGCGAACAAGGTTTATTACCGTGTGAGTGATACCCGTACACTACGCTTGATAGGTATGATGCAGGAAGTATTCTGTTCTGCTAAAAAGATCCATGATTAAGCCTGTTCAGGCTTGATTCGCAATACAACTTGATTCTGATTCAATGGAACAATTAATCGAATTTGCAGGTAACCACCTGTTTCTGGTTGGTGCCTTCGTTGTGGTTCTGACGCTTGTCATCAAGGCCGAGTACGAACATCAATCGGGCAGGGCAAACCAGATGGACTCAACGGCAGCGATTCGACTAATGAACAATGATGAGGCTGTCGTACTGGATGTGCGAGATACGGCTGATTTTAATAATGGGCATATCAGCAAGGCAAAAAATATTCCAATCACATCATTAAAAAGCCAGCTTGATAGCCTGATGAAAGACAAGGAAAAACCCGTTCTTACGTATTGCCGCAGTGGTAGTGTATCCGGCAAAGCCTGTAGAATTCTGAAGGGTTCGGGTTTCAGCAATGTGCATAATCTTGCTGGTGGAATTCTGAGCTGGCAAGAAGCCAATTTGCCGCTGACCAAAAAGTAACCACAAACATTAACATAGAGACACCATCATGGCCGAGGAAAATCAACCAGCGCAAGGGCAAGCCGAGGGTCAGGCGCAGGAACAGCAATTTTCAATACAAAAGCTTTATCTGAAAGATGTATCATTCGAGTCGCCCAATGTACCAACAGTGTTCGCTGATGGTGAGTGGCAACCTGAAGTAAATATTCAACTCAACAGTTCTAATCAATCAATCGGCCAGGATGCTTTTGAGGTTGATCTGCGAATAACTATCACCGCGAAACAGAACAAGAAAACGGCTTTTCTGGTTGAGTTGACGCAGTCAGGCATTTTCACCATCTCAGGTTTTGAGCAGGAAAACCTGAAAGGCATGCTCGGTGCATATTGTCCGGAAACGCTGTTCCCGTTTGCACGTGAAGCGATTGCCGAGCTCGTGAGCAAGGGCGGCTTTCCACCGTTGTTGCTGGCACCAGTGAACTTCAATGCCCTGTATATGCAACAAGCACAGCAACAACAGGCAGCAGCAGCTGCTCAGGATACAGCTCATTAAGTAATTAGGGCCTGTTGACACTATGCGGATACCCATCGACGGCGGCCATTTTTTTGCAGGACAAGGCGCACTGAGCGCCGTGTACCTGGTGTACATACGCGAAAGTGCAACGCAATCCTGCGGAAAAATGGCCCCGTCCCTTTGGGTTGGCTCTCCAATGCAGCCATGCGGCGTTGCGCATCGCTTACTTGGGACAACCAAACTGCGCTCAGCGCGCCTTGCCTGGCTGCATTGGAGAGCCAGCGCTGGGTATTCGCATCGTGTCAACAGGCCCTGGTGAGTACGCAACATAAAACCGTTGCTGTTCTGGGTGCGGGCTCGTGGGGGACAGCACTTGCTATTCACCTGGCGCGTGCAGGATTAAATGTCAGGCTTTGGGGTTACCACCCGGAACATATAGACGTCCTGCAAAAACAACGATGTAACCAGAAATACCTGCCTGACGTCGCTTTCCCTGATAACCTGGAACTATACAGCAGTCTGGAAGATACACTGCGAGGTGGCGAACTGCTGGTGCTGATGGTTATACCCAGCCATACCTATCGCTCATTTTTAAACTCATCGTCATCGCTGTTCAATCAGGAAATGTCTTTAGCATGGGCCAGCAAGGGTCTTGAGGAGGGCACTGGCAAGCTTTTGCACCAGGTTTTCAACGAAGAAGTTCCCCAATGCGGCAAGCTCGCAGTCATCTCCGGCCCAACATTTGCAAGGGAAGTGGCGCGCGATTTGCCGACAGCCATTACTGTTGCTTCTGAACGGGTGGAGGTGGCAGAAGAGTGGCGCGACTATCTGCATAATGGTTATTTTCGCGCCTACACCAGCAATGACGTCACTGGCGTTGAGCTGGGAGGGGCTTTGAAAAACCCGCTGGCAATAGCAGCAGGGATTGCAGACGGGCTTGGTTTTGGTGCAAATTCCAGGGCAGCGTTGATTACCCGGGGCCTGGCCGAAGTAATGCGCCTGGGTGAGGCTATGGGCTGTAACCGCGATACCTTCATGGGGCTTGCCGGATTGGGTGACCTGGTGCTGACCTGTACAGATGATCAGTCACGTAATCGGCGCACCGGTCTGCTGCTGGCGCAAGGTCTGAGTAAAGAGGAAATTGCGAAAGAAATTGGCCAGGAAATCGAGGGTGTACGTTCTTCCCTTGAGGCAGTCAGGCTCGGTCAGGAATATCAGGTCGAACTGCCTATTATCGAGCAGGTACATAAAGTGCTGTATGAAGGCTTTCACCCACACGATGCGGTGCGTTCGCTGCTGGAAAGAAAATCGATCGCAGAGCTTATCTAGAGCGATTCTGCTTTTTTATCAACAAAATTATTCTGTCGCAAACCTTCATAAACCAGTACAGCGACTGCGTTGGACAGGTTCAAACTACGGCTGTATTCCAGCATCGGAATGCGCAGTATCCTGTCCTGATCCAGTGAATCCAGATAACTGCCAGGTAATCCGCGCGTTTCAGGACCAAAAACCAGTGTATCGCCTGCCCTGAGGCTTGCATCAGTGTATGGCCTGGTGCCGCGAGTCGATATTGCATAAACAGTGCCCTCCGTCCCGCATGCCGATGCCAGGTCAGGGTGGATTTCGACTTCTGCCCACTCATGGTAATCCAGCCCGGCCCGGCGCAACTTTTTGTCATTCAAGTCAAAACCAAGGGGTTCGACCAGGTGCAGCCGGCATCCGGTATTTGCACACAGACGAATGATATTTCCAGTATTCGGCGGGATTTCAGGCTGGTACAACACGATATTGAACATGGCTGGATTTTATCTTCTATTTTGGGTTCTATCGCCATAAATGCGCTCCAGAACAGAGTAATAATAGCGTGTTCTGCTATATATGGTAGATGGGGGACATAATTGCTAAAAAAGGGGCGCAGTATGCCTAAAATGGCGATGAAACAGGACACCGAACACAAATCCGCATTACTTTTGGTCGATGATGATCCGTTGATTGCTGAAAGCCTTGGCTTTATGTTGGGACAGTATTATCATGTGGTCACGGCTGATACCAGAGATGCCGCCAAACGCAAGATATCCGAGCATCAGGATTGCCCGGACCTTGCGCTGGTAGACCTGGGCTTACCGCCGTACCCGCACAAGCCAGAGGAGGGCTTCGAATTGATCAAGGAACTGATCAAGATAAATCCGATGATGAAAATTCTGGTTCTTTCGGGCCAGGACAATGATGTAAACATCCAGCATGCGCTTACTCTGGGCGCTGTTGATTTTATTGCCAAGCCAGCCGACCCCGATCTCCTGTTGAGCCGCCTGCAACACCAGCGGCGCCTTCATGCGATTGAAATCAAACCTGACACGCAGGCCGAGACCCGTCTGATCGGTTGCAGCCCGGGTATTGAAGCAGTTCGAAACCAGATACAGCAGTTTGCCGATTCACCGTTTCCGGTGCTGATCGAAGGTGAGTCGGGAACGGGTAAGGAAATGATCGCGAAGTCGCTGCATGAGGACAGCAAGCGCAAGAATGAACCCTACATGGTGATTAATTGTGCTTCCATTGCGCCGGATTTGCTGGAAGCACAGCTGTTTGGCCATAGAAAAGGCGCGTTTACCGGTGCCGAGAGGGAGCACAAAGGTTTCTTTATCGAGGTGGGTAATGGCACCTTGGTTCTTGACGAGATTGGTGAACTGCCGCTGGAGTTGCAAAGCAAGCTGCTGCGGGTGCTCGAGACAGGTGAGTTCTATCGTGTTGGCGAAACACAGGTATATCAATCGCACGCACGCATTGTTGCAGCGACAAACAAGGTTTTAAGTGAAGAGGTGTCAGCAGGGAACTTCAGGACAGATCTATATCACCGCCTGGGCATCCTTCATATCAGTATGCCGCCGTTGCGCGATCGTGATGATGACAAGCTGCTGCTGCTTGATCACTTTCAGCAGCTTTATGCCGATACGGTGCCACCATTCACATGTGATAGTGAAGCAACACGGCTTTGGAATAGCTACGCATTCCCCGGAAATGTTCGAGAGCTAAGAAACATTGTTATTCGACTGGGCACAAAGTACCCGGGTGGCACTGTATCACGCAAGCAACTTAATGATGAGCTCGAAACACAACTATCAGCAGAAACATTAAGTGAGCAGAGCCCGTCGCTTACGGATGAATATATTGTTGGCAAAATTGAAGCAGGCGAATTGAAACTTGATGACTTGTTGAGTGATATAGAAAGTCGTTGCATTCGTATCGCACTGGAGAAGTATAACAACAACATCAGCAAAGCTGCCGAAGCCCTGCATGTTAACAGAACGACCCTGTATAGCAGGGTGCAAAAACTGGGGAACATCTAAATGTATCTTGAACATTTCGGGCTTGATCGGCCGCCTTTCAAAATAACGCCGGATACCAGCATGTTTTATGAAGGCAGCAAGCGTGGTGCGGCACTTGAAGCATTGATTTATGCGATTAGTTCAGGTGAGGGCATCATCAAGGTTGTTGGCGAAGTTGGCAGCGGCAAGACAATGCTTTGCCGAATGCTGGAAGTGAAGCTCTCTGATGTCGTTGATGTCGTTTACATTGCAAACCCGAATCTTTCCCCGGACAACATCCTGCATGTGATTGCACACGAATTGCATCTCGACGTGAGAAACGATCAAAGCAAGCTGGATGTAATGCAGAAGCTACAGAATTATTTATTAAAAAAGCATGCTGGTAACCGCCAGGTTGTTGTATTTGTCGAAGAAGCACAGAGTATGCCTGTGGAAACCCTGGAAGAAATCCGCTTATTAAGCAACCTCGAAACTGATCAGCACAAGCTGCTGCAGATGGTATTGTTCGGGCAGCCTGAACTGGACGATAAACTGGCACAGCCCCAAATCAGGCAGCTGAAAGAACGGATTACACACAGCTTTTATCTTGACCCGTTCCCGCCAGAAGATACTTTGGATTACCTGAATTTCAGACTGCGTTCGGTTGGCTACCGTGGTCCAAGCATATTCAATCAGCGCACTGCAAATGCAGTAGAAAAGTATTCAAGTGGACTGTCGCGGCGTATTAATATCATTGCAGACAAGGCACTAATGGCTTCTTTCTCAGAAGGGAGCCATGAAGTGAAGGCAGATCATGTCGCTACAGCTGCTAAAGACAGCGATTTTACAAAGGCGGCCAACTATAAACCCATACTAATGGCGGGTGGAGTAATTGTTGCGCTGCTACTGGCAGTGTGGCTTGGATCAATGCTACCGGGCTGGATCGAACCTGCCGCAGATCATGCAGCGCTGCAATTGCCGCATAACAGCAAGCAAACGATATCCAAAAAAAATCACAACAGTACACAGTCTAGTCTGATCGCCAATACTGCAGCGGCACCTGAGAGTATTACAGTTACCGGGGCTGTGAAAGGCGATGTTGAAAATATCAAGGAAAGTAATATCAAGACGTCTTTGCTTGATCGTCGCCTGAGTGAAACCGAAAAATGGCTGGGTGAAGTTGACGATGACCATTACAGTATTCAGCTCTTCATGACACGAATTGCAGACGCAAAAGCGCTCGAGCGGTTTCTGCATGAACCGTCCGATCTCCTTGATTTTGAAAAGATTTACGTCTATGAAACTAGGATCGGAGGAAGTCGTATGTACAGTGTACTGTATGACGATTTTGACTCGCGAAAAACTGCCCGTTATACCCTTCAAAATCTGCCGGCAGACATGAGGGCTAGCAAGCCATTCTTGCGTCGTGTTAGTGCGCTTAGGAAGGATCTTGAGTCAAGCGGTTAAGCTTTTTTACGTGAGCAAGCATGAAAATGCATTATGCACCTGGTAAATTGATGAACATAAGAATTATAAAAAGCAGTTTAATACTCGGACTAATGGCGGTTGCCGGATGTGGAGCGTCCAATCCCCCTGAAGTGTCCGATGGGCATTTGATGCTTGATGATACTGTTGTCGAAAGCATACCGGAGACTGTTGCGCGCGTAGCCGTACTGCCAAAGCCGGAGCAAAGACCAGATCTGGAAACATATACCGTAGTCGTGCACGATGTTCCAATTCGTGAATTGCTGTTTTCAATGGCAAGAGACGCAAAGCTGAATCTTGATATTGATAATGATATTGAAGGCAATGTCACGATGAATGCGATAGACCAGACCTTGCCAAAAATACTTGATCGAATTTCACGACAGACAAATATCCGCTATCAGCTTGTTGATGACACGTTACGTGTCCAGTCTGATAAGCCTCATTTAAAAACATACAGCATCGGTTATCTGAATGTTTCACGTCTAAGCACCGGCACGGTTGAAGTTTCATCAGAGATCCAGTCAACAGGAAGTGGTGATGTTGAGGGTGGTCAAGGAGGTGGCGGAGGAAAAGGCGGGAATGACTCAAATTCTGTTGTGCAAAACAGTTCCAGTCATCAATTCTGGAAATCATTGACGATTAATATAGCGGGTATTGTTGGCGAGGCTTTGAAAGCCGGAAAAGACGACAGCGTCGATACCAGCGGCAATATTATTGTGAACAGGGAAAGTGGCATGATAGCTGTGAGGGCGACAGCAAAACAGCATGTATATATACAGGAATTTATTGACCAGGTTCTTGACAGTGTGCAAAGGCAGGTGCTCATTGAAGCTACCATAGCCGAGGTCAGGCTAAGTGATCGTTACCAGGCGGGCATTGACTGGTCACTTGTAACTACAGATCCTAATTCTACGGCAACGCAAGATCTGCTTGGTGGCAACCTTGGTCAGACGCCATTCTTTTCATTCAATATTGCAGATACTATCAGCGGCAATCCGTTGAACGTTACATTGAAAGCACTGGAGACTTTTGGCGATGTTAAAGTGCTATCAAGTCCCAAGGTGATGGCAATTAATAATCAAAGCGCATTACTGAAGGTTGTTGATAACGAGGTTTACTTTACAACTGATGTTAATGCAGTCCCGGGAGCGGTTAACCAGCAGTCCACTGTGGCTATTGATACAAATGTGAATACAGTACCAGTCGGCCTGGTTATGTCAGTAACGCCCTTTATCGACCAGAATGAAGTTGTTACTCTGAATGTCCGCCCAACAATTTCACGCATCATAGGTTTTGTAAAGGACCCGAATCCTGCACTGGCAGAGGCTGATGTTATAAGTGAAGTACCAGTGATACAGGTGCGCGAAATAGAGTCAGTGCTGAAAATTGAAAATGGCGACACAGCAGTCATCGGTGGCCTGATGCAGGATCAGATAGATAAAACGACAACGGGTGTTCCGCTTTTATCCAACATCCCATTTCTCGGTGCCTTGTTCAGGTACCAGGATGACAAATATGTTAAATCAGAGCTGGTCATCTTCATTCGTCCAGTTGTAACTCAAGATGCGAGTTTAACCGGCGATTTCAAGGAATATAGAAAATATTTGCTTGAAGAACTGCATACAGAAAATAAAAGTCAACTGGAAACTGCTCAGGCGAAAGAAAGCGCCTCAAGTGAAGATCAGCAGTAAACACTATTTTGTGTAATATCAAATCTGAGTGTACATATGAGTCTGTTACTGGATGCCCTGAAGAAAGCTGCTCAAGAGAAGCAGAATGCAGATTCTGTCGATATTAAGACAGAATCCGATGCTGGGCTGAGCCTGGAACAAGAGACAGATTCAACGCGGCCAGGAAATCAAAGCAAGCCAGATGATTCATTGGTGCTCGAGGAGCTCGAGTTCGATGATGCATCGCTTTCACTATCGGATGCCACTCAGGACGACGACTCTCCAGTACAGAAAGAGGCGTCAGGTGTAAATTTCGACGAGCGCCGCATAACACCAACACCGTCAACTGTAACTGATGAGGCATTACAACTACTCATACATAATACGAATGACGAGCATAAAAAAACTCGCATGATGACCTTGGGCGGCGTAGCCATAGGTGCCCTGGTAATACTATCTATTAGCGGGTTATATTTTTATTCAAATATGATGGGCGATATAGAGTCGATGCAGCGTAAACACCAGATAGCCCTTGCAACACTCAAGTCGAAAACCAAAATTGAAGAAAATCTAACTTCTTTAGCAGTAGTTCCGAAAGCTGATAATCAACTGGAGTCAGTAAATAAGTCAACCATGAAAACAGGCATTACATCATCAAAGAATGTAACAAAGTCCAATAATGAGCAGCGTGCAACACAGGCATTTACTGTGCATAGGGCAGAAACGCGCGATCCGGTTAGTGAGGCGTTAGAGCGCGGTTATGTGGCATACCAGAAAAAAGACTATGAATCATCAAAGCGAGAATATAAAAGAGTTTTAGATGAAGAACCGAATAATCATGATGCTTTGCTTGGTATAGCTGCTGTTTCACTGCAACATGAGGATCTAGAACATGCCAGGGAGATATATATCAGATTGCTGGAGCTTGATCCGCGAGATCCGCATGCACATGCCGGGCTGGCAAATATAGCTCAAACCGGCGGTGCTGATTTAAGTGAGACCAAACTCAAGCAATTAATTGAATACCGCCCAGATGATTCACATCTTCAATTTGCGCTTGGAAATCTGTATGTACAGAAGAAAAGCTGGCCAGAAGCTCAGCAGGCGTTTTTTAATGCGTGGAAAGCGGACAGTAAGAACCCGGATTATGCATACAACCTGGCTGTGAGCCTTGATCAACTCGGTAAACACAGAGAGGCAAAAGCCTACTATGAAGACAGCCTGATACTCGCGACTGGTAAAAATATCAGTTTTTCTCCAGAAGCTGTTAAAAGCAGGCTCGCATATCTTGGAGCCAGTCAATAGCTATGAACGCGCCAGCAGTCATCAAGAAGAAAAAGCGGCTCGGTGAAGAGTTAATCGAGAAGGGTCTTGTTACCTATGACCAGGTCGAGATCGCGCTTACCGAGCAGAAAAAGAACTACCGCTTAATAGGCGAAATACTTGTCTCGCTTGGTTTCGTGTCCGAGTCTGTTATGCGCGATGTGCTTGGCAAGATTCTGGGAGTGGGCAGTGTTGATCTGAGCACGGTTATTCCGGACCAGGATGCGCTTGCCTTGATTCCAAAGGAAATTGCTGATCGACATACAATAATTCCTGTCAGTTTTGATGAAGTAGCCCAGCAATTGAAAATTGCCATGAAGAACGCTTCAGACTTGATGGTGCAGGACAGGATACATGCGCTTGTCGGCCGCAAAATAGAAATTATTCCATTAGTTGCCGGCGTAGGCGAAATTAAAAAAGCAATTGACCAGTTTTATGGGTATGAGCTGTCCGTTGATGGCATCCTGCATGAAATAGAAACGGGTGAGATCGATTACAAGAGCCTGGATGCAATCGATGATGAATACAGCCAGCCACTCGTGCGACTGGTTGATGCAATACTTGCAGATGCCGTAAAGCGTGAATCATCAGATATTCACTTCGAGCCTGAAGATGGTTTTTTGAGATTACGTTATCGCATTGATGGCGTATTGCGCCAGATTCGCAGTCTTCATAAAGATTACTGGTCAGCCATTGTGGTTCGCCTGAAAGTCATGTCTAACATGAATATTGCCGAGACAAGGATTCCCCAGGACGGCAGGCTGAGTTTACAAGTTCAAGGACACAGGGTTGATTTTCGTGTGTCTGCGCAGCCGACAACACATGGTGAAAATATTGTGCTTCGTGTTCTTGATCGCGCTAAAGGCATTGTTCCTTTAGACAGGCTCGGTGTAAATGAAACTACGCTTGATACATTGCGCTTGATGATGGCAAGACCTGAAGGAATTATTCTGGTAACGGGGCCAACCGGTAGCGGTAAAACAACCACGCTTTATTCTATGCTCAATTACGTAAAATCCGAGCAGGTCAATATTATGACTCTGGAGGACCCGGTTGAGTATCCGGTAGATATGATCAGGCAGACTTCGGTAAACGAGGTAGCGCGTATGGATTTTGCCAATGGCATTCGTTCAATGATGCGTCAGGACCCGGATATAATTCTGGTTGGTGAGATTCGAGATGAAGATACCGCAGATATGGCTTTCCGTGCCGCCATGACCGGACACCAGGTGCTTTCAACGTTACATACCAATTCTGCAATAGGTGCCATCCCGCGATTACTGGATATTGGTGTTCTTCCGGATATTATGACCGGTAATATAATCGGAATTATCAGCCAACGGCTGATTCGGATATTGTGCCCATCATGCAAGAGTCCAAGAGAGGCCGATGAGGTAGACAGTAAATTACTGGGTGTCGAATACGTTAATGAGACGTTGACTATATATGAAGCTGGTGGTTGTCCTAAATGTGACAATACAGGATATAAGGGCAGGGTTGCCATCATTGAGGCATTGCGCATCAATACTGAACTGGATGAGCAGATTGCCAAGCGGGCGACGCTGGGTGAATTAAGAGCGTGCGCAAAATCTACAGGTTATAAAACACTGGCAGATGATGCGATACGTAGAGTGTTAGATGGAGAGACATCGCTTCAGGAAGTCTCACGCGTGATAGATCTGACACAGAGGCTGATATAAATGCCGGACTATAAGTTCAAGACTATCGATACTGCAGGCAAGGTGCGGTCTGATACGATGGTCGCAAGTAATCCAATGGAGCTCGAAAAAAGACTGGGCAGTATGGGATTTGATCTGCTTAGTTATAAAGAACATAGCAAAGTATCGAGGTCCATACTTCAGAAAAAAACAATATCTCGACGTGAACTTATTAATTTCACATTCCATGTAGAGCAGCTTACGAAATCCGGTGTGCCTTTGCTCGACAGTCTTAAAGATATCAGGGACAGCATTGAATACAGCAATTTTACCGATGTATTGCAAACGATAATTGACGATATTGAAGGTGGCAAGACATTTTCGCTGGCGTTGTCTGAGCACCCGCATATTTTTGACAAGGTATACGTTACGCTTGTCAGAGTGGGCGAAGAAACAGGTAACCTGTCAGAAGTTCTCAGGGATCTTGCCGAGACAATAATGTGGCAGGATGAACTGGCGTCGCATACAAGAAAGATCATGATTTACCCGGCAATTGTTACCGTTGTGGTTATAGGCGTTGTTAGTTTTCTGATGATCTATCTAATGCCTCAATTATTACCGTTCATCAAGAATATTGGGACAGAAATTCCATGGTATACACAAATTCTGATGAGCGTATCTGATGCTTTTGTTAATTATTGGTACATCATCTTTTCATTACCAATTATTTTATATATTGCGACAGTTGCAACAGCAAAGAATAATATTGCCGTTAGATATTTCATTGATGGCCTGAAACTTAAAATCTGGTTAATTGGTCCCCTGGTTTCGAAAATAAAACTCGCGCGCTTTGCGAGTTACTTTGCCATGATGTATAGCTCAGGAATTACCGTTCTTGATGCGTTGGGTATATCTGAAGATATGGTCGATAACCTGGTGCTAGAAGATTCGATAAATAAAGCCAGGGCGAGCATAGCGGAAGGCTCGCAGATTAGTGAAAGTTTTGAGAGTGTTGGTGTTTTCCCGTCCATGATTGTTCGCATGCTTAAAGTAGGCGAAGACACAGGCGCAATGGATGAGGCGTTATTGAATGTCAGTTATTTTTATAATAGAGAGGTCAAAGAGTCTATTGATAAACTTGAACCCGCAATGATGCCAGTGCTAACAATCGTGCTTGGTGGCATTATGATGTGGATAATGATGGCAGTGCTTGGACCGGTGTACGATGCTGTATCAAATGTCCAGATGTGATCGGTAGTAGCATGAAAAGAATATTCTATTTTTCCGGCCATCGCTTAACTGTATTTCACTGGAGCAGGAAAACGCTTGCAGGTGCATGCTCATTTGAATCGAATGATGAGGGTTATGAGAAATTTAAACAGTATCTTGAGTCTTCGGCAAAAACACCGACGTGTATGATACTTGATGTTATAGAAGAGGATTTCAGGAAAGATACAATTCCTCATGTGTATGGAAAAGACAGAAAAGCTGTTATCTCCAGGTTGATGGACAGGCATTACAGATCAAGCAGGCAATATACTTATTCTGAAATTCAGGGACGTCAAAAAACCGGCCGTAAGGATGATGAGATTTTAGTTGCAGCCATAACAAATCCAGAATTGATCAGAACCTGGATCAGGATCATTGAAGAGTGCGATGTACCTCTGTCAGGTATATTGAGTCTACCACTGATCAGTAAAAGCATTCTTCCGGTTATTAACGCAAAAAAAGGATATGTATTACTGGTAAGCCAGCAGGTTAATAGCAATCTAAGACAGACATTATTTAAAAATGGAAAACTGGTGTCCAGCAGGCAATCAGTAATAAACCAGGATGCCAAGAATATAAGTAATATAGGTACGCATGCCAGGCCCGAGGTAGAAAGGACGCTGGTGTTTATCCGTAACCAGTATCAGCTGGAAGATACTGACGAGATAAACATTCATATACTGGGTTCTGATGTGCAAATTGATTCACTGGAAAGCTCATTTATATCAGGTGCATCCGACAAGTATCATATTCATAGATTGAATGAGCTTAGTAATAAGATAGGTATAAAAGGGTTACCCGATAAGTTTGCAGACGGCCTGTTCGCCTGGATCGCTTTATGTAAATATGGCGTAAAGAGCCATTATGGGCGTAAAGATGAGTTTATCCAGTTTTATTATTCACTTGCGTCCAGGGCGCTCTATGCGGCTTCTGTTGTTGTTATTATCACCTCGCTGTTAATGATCGAATCTAATATTTCAGATGGTATTACCTACAAGGAGTCAACGGTATTATTGCAAAAACGTACAGATGAATTCATGCGCGTGTATAGTGAAAAATATCAGGCTTATGAAGAGCTGTTTTCGAATGCGAAGCTCATGGATATGGCTGTTGGAATGGTCGGGCAAATCGAAACTAACAGCGAGATAACGCCTCTGGATTTCATGCTGGCGCTCAGTAAGCTGGTAAGTAATCCACAAATAGGGCGTATTTATATCGATAAAATAGAATGGTCAACCAGGCAAAAAGACGATAACGAGCAAAAAAGGGCGCGTGGAAATGCTAATACCGAGATTAAATATAAACCCACGAATGTAACATCGTCCAGTGAAGTGCAGCATGTTGCTGTAGTGACCGGAAGAATCCCCCTTACATTAAATAATTACAGGGAATCAGTAAATCGTATTAACAATATCATAACTACATTAAGCAGCAGTGATCGTGTAGAAGCGGTGAATGCTATAAGCCTGCCAGTTGAAGTCAGGCCGGATAAGAGGTTCGCCTCTGAAAGTAGAAAGTTGTTGGATAGTGACAAAAACAGTCAGTCACATAATGGCGGGCTATTTTCACTTAAGGTTGTAATGAAGGCGCCCGAGAATGTATAAGCTTACAATCAACCCGGACACGAAAAAGGCACTTGTGTATTTTGCCGTTATATTACTGTCAATGTCATCGTTAGTGGCTTTATCTGACATGTATATGTCAAAGGCTAATGATAAAAATGCGCGCGTTATGAGAGAAATGCGCAGCTGGAGTAATAAAATAGATGAGGCCAACAGGAATAATCAAATACTTGTTCAGCATGAAGACACATTCAAGGAGCTAAAAAACAATTCGATTATAGGCGATGAGAACAGGTTAAGCTGGGTAGAAGTGGTGCAAAATGTCGCTGACTCCAGGGGCATCGCTTCGGTTAAGTACAATATAACCAGCCAGATACTGCTGGATAAAAAAACGCTGGACGAAAAATATAAGGGCATAGATGTTTTCAAGAGCGTGATGTCAATCGAGATGAAATTTATTCATGAGGGCGATTTGTTTGTAATGTTGAACGCGCTCAGAAGTGAAGCGAAAGGTCTGATGACAGTAGACAAATGCGATGTTGAGCTTATTAATAAAGATGTGAATGAAGGCATCATAGGCCAGGATGCTACAGACAACATGAGGGCATATTGTGAGATCAGCTGGTATACATTGAAGAAATCAGAGAATGGTTGATATGTCTATATTTACGATTAAGTCAGGAAAAAGAATATATCTGGTTTTGATAGCAATGATGCTGATTTCAGAGCCCGCGACGTCTGAAGAGGGAATAGAGGGTCTTGGCCGTCTATTTATTGATCCTGAGCAGAGAGAGAAGCTCGAGTCTGTAAGGCGGGGTACCTACAACGCTGAAATGGAGCAGGAAAGCAGGGTGTCCAACGTGCGCGTGAATGGAGTCATGATGAGAAGTGACGGTGAAAATGTTGTCTGGATAAATGGTGAAAACACACTCGATGGTGCACCAATAAATGGTGTAAGTGTTAATCCAAATTCAACTGATAGTGAGACCTATAAAGTCCAGGTGAACATTGATGGTAAGCGCGTAAATATAAAGCCGGGACAGAACTGGTCAGAAGGTACCGGCACTATCAAAGATAGCTACTAGTATACATAAGCATGAGTAGTATCGCGTCGATAAAATGCACATCTCAGGAAGGTATTGCGATCCTGATTCTGCTTGTATTTTTATCTTTGGCAGCCATGGCATATTTTCTAACAGGGTTTTCTTCTGAGGAAATAAAACACCGTCAATTAGTTTCAGCGAATAAATCATTAAGTCAGGCTAAAGACGCACTAATAGCATACGCTGCAACAAGGGCGGATATTACTACTCCAAGTCCACAGATTGGGGAATATGGGTTTCTGCCATGCCCTGAAACATTTAAAAACGGAACCGAGGGGAATTCAGCTGGTTCATGCGGGCTAATAGGTCGAAATACAATCGGCTGGTTGCCATGGAAATCACTTGGTCTGCCACCGTTGAAAGATGATAGTGGCACATGTTTGCTTTATGCCGTTAGTGCTTCATATAAAAAAGAGCCGCCCTATACGATGCTAAATGAAGACACTAATGGAATGCTTCAGATTGTAAATGAGTTAGGTGCTGTTCTAGAAGGTGCAAGTCCTGAAGACAGGATAGTGGCAATAATCTTTGCACCTGGCGGGGTATTACCTGGACAAAGTAGAAATTACGCATCAGGGTCTTTGTGTGGTGAGGATTATGGAAATTATGCGGCATACCTGGATGTGGGGGGTGTGGCAAACAACAGTAACGTCGTAGCGGCAGACGACATGATTGATCAGTTTATTCATGCAACAGCTGCTTCAACAGCTGACACTAATCCGAATCCATATAATGACAGGTTTGTAACAATTACTAGAGATGAAATATGGAGAGCTATTCACAAACGTACGGATTTTGTTAATGATCCATCAAGCAAGATTAAAAGAATGACAGAAGCTCTGGCACAATGTATTGCTGCATATGGTAATACTAACAGTAATCGTTGGTTGCCAATGCCCGCCCTGGAAAATTTAGCAGGCAATGATTACCGGGATAATGTTAGTTATGACGATGATACTGGTACAAATCACAGAGGCCGTTATCCATATATTGTGGATACCGCTGATGGAATAATACCCGGCACATTAGCTGGTAGCATACTCTTTGATAAGGGTATATGCAGTGCATTACCGATTCAGTCACCAGCAGGGCCAAATGCAGATTTAAGCACTGCCACTATGTCAGAAGATAGGGTTATGTGGAAGCACTGGAAAGATCATGTCTTTTACGCCGTTTCAGATACGTATGATCCAAAGCCATTGCCTCTTGTGCCTGACACGATTCCTCGATGCGGCCCATGTTTACAGGTAAGTGGCGTCGACTATGCAGCTGTAGTTATTTATAGCGATAGCAGGTTGCCTGGACAAACGCGAGAAGCACCAATTGCTGCTACGGATATAGATACAAAAAATGACTATATGAATTATATTGAACTGGTTAATGCCGATACTGCTGGAGTGGGTGACTATTCAAAAACCATGGCGAGTAACGATATTATATATTGTATTACAGATACAGAGCCGCTCGGTGTAATTACATGCCCATGAATATAAACGAGCATCAATTAAAGTATCAAAAAGGCTTCACGTTAATTGAGCTTGCAATTGTATTAGTGATCATAGGTGTTCTTGTCGGGAGTATTCTCGGTACGCTTGGCGCAAGAATAGATAACACGAGACGTGCAGAAACACAGGATGCGCTGGATAAAATCAAGCTATCGTTATATGGGTTTGCAATGAGTCAGTCTCCGGTGAGATTACCATGCCCCGATACGGATAATGATGGTGAAGAGAACATGGCGGGCGGTAGTTGCAGTAATTTAACATCACCTGGAAATTTACCTTGGGTATCGCTGGGAATCAGCAGGGGCGATGCGTGGGCTTCAACTTACAGTTACTGGGTAGCCGATGAATATTC
>CAZRKQ010000246.1:0-20128 GCA_964600755.1 uncultured Thiotrichaceae bacterium | reverse complement strand
ATCAATGCCATCGCGGCGGGAATGCGGAATACGGGTTAGGTCTTTGGTCTTTGGTCTTTGGTCTTTGGTCTTTGGTCTTTGGTCTTTGGTCGTTGGTCGTTGGTCGTTGGTCGTTGGTCTTTCGTCGACTAAAGACTAATGACCAAAGACTAAAGACGTCAAGCCGCTATGCGGCTTGAATAGGTATCTGATCTGACGTTCTTTTAACGCGGTTGTCTGCATCAAGATAAACCAGTTTCGGTTTGAAGTTGGCCACTTCGTGCTGTGCCAGCTCTGCATAGGCACAGATGATTACCCGGTCACCCGGATTCGCTTTGTGCGCGGCCGCGCCATTGATCGATATGATGCTGCTTCCTGCCTGGGCGCGAATGGCATAGGTCGTGAAGCGTTCGCCGTTGTTCAGGTTGTATATATGTATTTGCTCATACTCATGGATACCAGCTGCATTGAGCAAGTCAGCATCGATCGCACACGAACCCTCGTACTCAAGTTCTGAATGAGTAACACGAGCCTGGTGCAGTTTTGCTTTAAGTAGAGTGAGCTGCATACAAGTTTAATTTTCTGGCGTTAAATTATTGATGCTAATAGTAAATCCAAACGAATATTATCGTTTATTAATGCTTTAGCATCAACTCAAAAGGAATATTATCAATCAGGCGTATACCGTCAAGCTGGGCTGCAGCCAGTACAATCAATGACTTATCACCCTTACTCGGCACTTCAAGATCCTGCTGCCGGCGTACCACGACATAATCAGTTAAAAATCCGGCTTCATTCAGCTCCTGGTTGGCATGCACCACGGCATAGTGGTAGTCCATGCCCTCATCGACTGAATCCACCACATGCTCGAGACAACGGTATAGATTAAGCGCCAGCTTGTGCTGGTTTGCGTCCAGATAGCTATTGCGTGAACTCATAGCCAGACCGTCGCCTTCACGCACCGTCGCTACCGAGTGAATTTCGATCGGCAGTGCCAGATCCCGCACCATTTTTCTGATTACCAGCAACTGTTGATAATCCTTCTCGCCAAACCAGGCTGCATCGGGCTGGATAATATTGAACAGCTTATTGACCACGGTAGCAACGCCAATAAAAAAACCCGGCCGGCACTCACCCTCCAGGATGTCTGATAATCCACGCACATGCACAGCTGTCGCGCTATCGACGCCATCTGGATATATTTCGCTGACAGCAGGCGCAAACACCATATCAACCTGGTAATCAGACAAGCTGGCAATATCATCATCAAAGCTGCGAGGATAAGTATCAATGTCCTCGTTTTTACCAAACTGCATGGGGTTGATGAAAATACTGACGACGGTGCGCATGCCTGATTCATTCGCCGCTCTCACCAGCGCCAGGTGACCTTCATGAAAATTACCCATGGTCGGGATGAATGCAATTGATTCACCCGCCAGTTTCCATTGACGAACGCGTGCCCGTGCCTGCTCAATCGTTTCGACGACGGGGATCTGGACAGACTCGTTATCAGCTAAAGACATGCTCACTTCCCGGAAATTGACTTGATTTTACCGCATCTACATATGACTTTACCGCCGCCTCAATAGTCCCCGCTTCAGCCATAAAATCCCGGCTGAATTTGGGAATGCGGCCTTTACTGATGCCCAGAATATCGTATAGCACCAGGATCTGACCGTCACATCCGGCGCTGGCGCCAATACCAATGACCGGAATACGCAGTGCCCTGGTAATATCATCAGCCAGCTGTGGTGGCACACACTCGAGCAGCATCATATCCGCACCGGCCTGTTCGAGCTGCAGCGCCTCATCCAGCATGGCATCAGCCGCATCCTGCTCACGGCCCTGCACCCGATAGCCACCCAGCTTGTGCACACGCTGTGGCTGCAAACCAAGATGGGCACACACTGGTACGCCGTTCCGGGCCAGGCAGGCAACAATCTCTGCCTGTTCAGCACCACCTTCAAGTTTCACCATCTGAGCATTTGCCTGCTTCATGAACTGGCCTGCATTTTCCAGTGCCTGCTGTGGTGAGGTATAACTCAGGTACGGCATATCAACCATAAGCATGGCCCGGTTGAGCCCGCGGGATACTGCCTTGCTGTGGTAGAGCATGTCGCTCACCGTTACCGGCAGCGTGGTTTCATTACCCTGCACCACCATACCCAGCGAGTCGCCAACCAGTACCACGTCGACACCGGCCTTATCAAGTACCTGCGCAAAGCTGGCATCATAGGCGGTCAGGCATGCTATTTTCTCGCCAGCCTGCTTCATTGCCTGCAGGCTGCGCACAGTGACATTTTGCTGTAACTGTTGCGTGTGCGCACTCATCAGGCCATCAACTCCTGCAAGGCTACCGGGTTGAAGTAATGTCTGCCACTGCGGGTTTCGAGCACCTGTTGCAGCAGTAACTCATATTCATCATCGTTATGTGCAAAGTCGATATCAGTTGCATTGACGATAAGCAATGGCGCATCGCTATACTGGTAGAAGAAACGGATGTAGGCATCACATAAGCGCTCAAGGTAAGCAGCTTCAACCCATTTTTCGTGTTTGATGCCTCGTCTGTTGATACGTTCAAGCAGCACTTCAACCGGCGCCTGCAGATACACCACCAGGTCCGGCCTGCGTATATCCAGCGTCAGATTTGAGTAAACCTGTTCGTATAGATCCAGCTCATCACTGTCGAGTGTAACCTCGGCAAATAAACGATCTTTCTGAATTAGAAAATCCGCCACACGCACAGGGTTAAACATATCGTCCTGTTTCAACATTTTCAACTGACGCGTACGCTGCATCAAAAAATGCAGCTGGGTCGGCAAAGCTGCACTACGCGGGTTCTCGTAAAATTTTTCCAGAAACGGGTTTTGTTCTGCTGCCTCGAGCAGCATATTGCTGCCAAGGGATTTAGCCAGGCGTTTTGCCAGCGTAGTTTTACCCACGCCGATGGGCCCTTCAACAACGACAAAACCAGGCCACTGACTTGTGTCTGGCCGTTGATCAATAGCCTGCTTCATTCTTCATAACCTTCAATCGATCCCAGGTACTGCAATCCATTTTGCGGACAGTGTTCTATCAGGTCATTGAGCATACCACGTCCGGGGATTTCAAGAGAATCATCAATATTATGCAATGGATAAAGCACGAATTCCCGCTGCTGTATCCCGGGATGCGGCAAGGTCAGACGCTCGCTGTTCATCTGTAGATCATCAAACATAAGAATATCCAGATCGATTGTTCGTGGACCCCAATGCTGCTTACGCTTTCTGTGTTGCATGTGTTCAATGTGTTGCAGCTGATCCAGCAGTTCATGCGGGTCCAGCTGCGTTTCGATCTTGGCTACTGCATTATAATAATCAGGCTGTGTTACCGGACCCGCGGGTGGCACCATGGGTTTACTCAAAAACAGCCCGGAATCTTTCACCACCCTGGTCCGTGGTAAGCCATCAAGCGCCAGCATGGCATTGCGTATCTGCCGAGGTGGATGTTCAAGATTACTGCCCAGACCGATGTACGCCATCGACGTTTTAGTGGTTGCCACCTTGATCACTTTTCGGTTTGTTGCTGCCCCTTGGTTTCTTGCTACGTGTTCTTGGACCGTGCTGTTGCGCAGATATGATTTTTTTCTGTTGTTCAGGACTTTTTTCCTGCAATTCTGTCCACCAGCGGCAGTCATCGACTTCGATTTCACCGGCATTGGCTCTCAAACAAAGAAAGTCATAGGCAGCACGAAATTTAGGGTGATGCAGCACAGCATAGGCGCGTCGTCCTGAATGGTTTCTGAATCGAGACTGCATTGCCCAGATGTCACGCATTGTCGTGGTAAATCGTTTTGGTATCGAAACATGCTGCACCTGGCTGGAAATCAGCCTGGTTGCTGCTTTTTGTAATGCAACGGCATACGGCATACCCGCTTCAACGTTTGCTTGCGTTTGTTTCTTTACCGGCGCCCATAACAAGGCCGCGAACAGAAATGCAGGTGTTACCGGCTTGTCCAGTCTTACACGGTCATCTGTACTCTGCATGGCAAGACTGACGAAGTCTGTTGTCGTTTTATCATGCAGTTCTTCAACCGCATCGGGAAACAGGTATTTCAATAAATCATATTCCTGCAGGGTGATAAAACTTTCCTCGGCATGGCCTGAATGAAACAGCTTCAGCACTTCTTCAAACAGACGCGACGATGGCACATCTCCCAGTAGCGATCCCAGTTCAAGGATCGCCTGTTTGCAACTGTCATCTATGGAAAAATCCAGTTTCGATGCAAACCTGATCGCTCTCAGCATACGCACCGGATCTTCGCGGTAACGGGTTTCCTGATCGCCAATCAGGCGCAAACGCCTTTTCGCAATATCCTCTGCCCCGCCGACATAGTCGATAATACTGAAATCAGCGATGTTGTAATACAGCGCATTTGCGGTGAAGTCACGGCGCCAGACGTCGTCATGAATTTCGCCGTAAACATTATCGCGCAGGACACGGCCGGACTCGTCATGATGCTCCTCATGCAACTCACCATGCGGTGCTCTGAAGGTAGCGACTTCGATTATCTGCCGGCCAAAATGGATATGTGCCAGCCGGAAACGGCGACCGATCAAGCGGCAGTTACGGAACAGCTTACTGACCTGCTCCGGTGTCGCATCGGTGGCGACATCAAAATCTTTCGGATGCCTGCCCAGCATCAGGTCTCGAACAGCGCCCCCCACCAGGCAGGCCTGATAACCGCCCTTGTGCAGCCTGTACAGCACCTTGAGCGCAGGCTCATCAATATTCTTGCGCGATATGCCGTGCTCGGATCTGGGGATAATGACAGGGTCTGCGGAGACACCATCATCGATATTTCTGTTTTTTCGGTTTTTTGACTTGAACAATTTCATTATCATTTTAAGGCACCCGGCTTGTGTACCAGCGTGAGGCCGTCGCCGATCGGTACCAGGCTAATCTCGACACGCTCATCCTGCTTCAGCATTTCGTTAAAACGACGGATAGCCCTTGTTCCGGGTTCCTCATTCCCGGGGTCGGCCACCTCACCCGACCACAGGGTGTTATCAACCGCCATGAGTCCGCCAGCACGCAGCAACTTCAGTGACAGCTCATAGTAGCGTGGATAATTCTGCTTGTCGGCATCGATAAAGATAAAGTCAAACGTCCCGTCCTGTCCTTCATCGATTAAAGCTTGCAGCGTCGCACTCGCATCACCCAGCTTGAAGTTGATGCGATTTTCCAACTCCGCCTGCCGCCAGTATTTCCTTGCCACAGCCGTCCATTCTTCCGAATCATCACAACAGACAAGCTCGCCATCCTCAGGCAGCGCAGCGGCGATACTGATTGAACTGTACCCGGTAAAAGTACCTAATTCGAGCGCACGCCTGGCACCGATCAACTTTACCAGCAAAGCCATGAACTGGCCCTGCTCCGGTGCAATCTGCATTTCGGAAAATTCAATAGCCGCCGTTTCTTCGCGCAGCTGTTTCTGCAAATCAGGCTCTCTCAGGGATACAGAAAGCAAATAGTCATAAACGCGATCATCGATCGAGAGCGTGCGATTACTCAAACAACTTAACTCCGGCAGGACCCGGGCAATACCGGGTAATTGTAAAAAGCGAAAATTATATCAATAAACAGAATGTTAGGTACATTAATCAGGTTATGGCCGGAACCATAATCAGGTTATAGACGGAACCATGCCGGTATTCCTGTATTCCAGGTAATCACGCAAGATCTGTTCGTGGTCAAATGCCAGCGGCACCTTGATTGCGGCCGGATCGAAAATGCCAACACTGGCAGCATCATCAGCCGCCACAGGCTCACCATGCGCCTGGGCGACGTAAATCATGCTTACCGTGTGCCCGCGCGGGTCTCTTGCCGGATCTGAATAACAGCCCAGCAAGCATTGCAGGCTTACCTCCATACAGGTCTCTTCAAGTGCTTCACGAACGGCCGCATCAGGCACGGATTCACCGATATCGACAAAGCCTCCTGGAATTGCCCAGCCCGGTGGCGGGTTCTTGCGTTCGATTAACACGATCGGTTTATCGGGTAAATCGACAAGTTCGATAATGGCATCAGCAGCTAATGTTGGCGTTTGCGGTCTAGTCCGCATTTCTCACCAGGATTTCGGATTCAGGTGCATCTGTAGTGTTTCTGCGTGCGCGTCTGGACTGAAAAGCATAGCAATAGCTATGGTTTGAAGGACTAATTCGCCTGGAGCGAATTAGGATACCCATGCACCCGAAGGGTGAAACACAGGGACGTGTTTCATCAACATGAGTACGCAGGGACGCTACAGATGTGCATGGAACGAAATAGCGCCCCACCAAACAGACTGTATTAGATTGAAATCGAGCTTCTGGTTTTCTAATCATGTGATTACTCGTATTATGCAGCGGCCTGGTGAAAAATGTGGGCTCAGCATGGATAACTCACTGCTCTCTCTTGAAACGAACGATGTGCTTACGTTCATGCTTGTTCGGTTTTCTCGCCGGGGCTGCACGAGCCCCGGCAGCCATCTTGCGCATGTCTGCTAACTGTTTTCTTGACTCGATGCTTGTTTCTGTTTCTTCATAAAGCTGACCCATCTCGTTAGCGGGTCGGCGTTGCTTGTTAATACCTTTAACGATAATTTCATACATTACAGGCCCGCGTTGAATGCGCAAGGCATCGCCTATATGAACCAGTCGACCCGGTTTTACACGACCGCCATTCAGATGCACCTTGCCGCCACTGACAGCCTCGGTAGCAAGCGGGCGCGTCTTGAAGAATCGCGCTGCCCATAACCATCTATCGAGCCTGATTGAATCCATTACATCATGTCAGTAAAAACAAATAAGATAAATTTCTCACCGCAGAGGCGCGGAGACGCAGAGAAGGCTTTAGTCTTCTTCGCATGCACCCAATTCATAAATACTCATATACCAGTATTATTCATCACGGCAGATTACTTGATATGGTTGCTGAGCGTGAATAAATAATCGCACTTGCAAAAATACAAGCAGCCTCTCACGGATTCTGAATAAGGTGATTCATGAGTTAGCACCCACAATAAAAAGTTTTTCTCTGCGTCTCCGCGTCTCTGCGGTTAATATTGTTCTTTATATCGCTAACGCAATAATAATCACACCTAAAACAGCCCACCACCATGGACTGACTGATTCATCCTCTGTTTCTTTTACCGGTTCGATTATGCCCGGCTTGATCTCTTTCTCGACTGGCGCCTTATCTGGTAGCGGTATGTAGAGCGTATCGTTTTTAACTACAGCAGTATTCGCCGCCTTGTTGTGAACATCAACCAGGCCATCGATAACTTTTATATATAAACCTTCATCTTCTGTATCAATTGAGCCATCACAGCCTTTTGACTGGAATACCCGTAATGCATATTCTGTTCCGCGCACACCGACTGATGCTATAGGCGTCTTTAATTCATAAAGATCTTCTTTCCATTTACCGATTTCACCTGAAACCTTGCGTAAGCTGCCTTGCAACAGGTTGAGGATACTGCTGCGGTTGGTTGACTTCAGTTCATACTTTTCAATCACCATGATACTGTAACAGCGCAGGTCAAGCCTGGCATCATCAACCATCATCAATCGTATAAAACCATCTTCGCCGGTAATAATCTTGTCGCCAACAAATACACCGTCGCCAACATCAAGGTCCCTTGACACCTTGTCCTGGCCGACTGCAATCGTTTGCCCCCGGGCCAATATTACCTCGCCAACCTGGCTGGGCTTCATTGCAATCGGCCTTGGCTTGATAACCATGCGTTTAGGCAATTCCAGGCGCACCCCGGCTTTCATCCTGGTTTTATCGCCATCGACAAAAGCGTGGGGGTTCTCGCGTACGATTTGCTGTTCCAGCTTATCCCAGTCGTGCGGACGTTCGGGATAAAGGCGGCGCACGATGTTGTGAAGTGTCTGCCCCGGCTGGACATACAGAAAGCGGATATCCGCCTTGATTTCTTCGCTGGCAATTGCGGGTGCGCCGGCATCAATTACAAAAACCGCTAATAGAATCAGCAGATTTAAAATGGTTCTATATATTGAAGGGAACACTAGTTGTGACATCGGCAAGAGTATAGCCTGTTAAGCAGTAGCGGGCACGAGCAATATTATTGAACCGCAGAGAAGCTGAGGCGCAAAGTTTTATTTCGGTATTCGCAGGAACGGTTATAGACACTAGACCTCAATGTTCGAGGCTAAAGCCGTTCCTGCAAACAATAAAAAAACCTGTTGTTCTCTGCGTCTCAGCGTATCTGCGGTTAATTTATATTTTCAGTCTGTTAGCTTTCCAGCAGGCGGTTCACGCGCATGACGAAACCTGCAGGATCTTCCAGCTGGTTTCCGGCTGCCAGTTGCGCCTGTTCGAACAGTAACGCTACCCAGTCATTAAAGCTGTCATCTTGCTTAATATCTTTCAATCTGGATACCAGCCTGTGCTCGGAGTTAAGCTCCAGGACCGGCTGTGCTTTAGGTGCGTATTGTCCAGCAGCCTCGAGTATCTGCTGCATCTGCGCACTCATGTCCTGCTCATTCAACACCAGGCACGAAGGTGAATCGGTCAGGCGTTGGGACATGCGTGCTTCCGAGATTTTGTCGCCCAGCGATTTCTTCACGCGCTCGATGACATCCTTGAATTCCTCGTTTGCTTCTTCCCTGGTCTTTTCCTCTTCCTCATCGCCAATCTTGCCAAGATCCAGATCACCGCGGGCGACAGACTGCATAGGCTTCTCATCGAATTCGGTCAGGTGCGAAACCAGCCACTCATCAACGCGGTCACTTAGCAGCAGGACCTCGATACCTTTCTTCTTGAATACTTCCAGGTGCGGGCTGTTCTTTGCTGCCGCAAAGGAATCGGCGGTTATGTAATAAATTTTTTCCTGGCCTTCTTTCATGCGGCCAATATAGTCTTCCAGCGAAACCGCCTGGTCTTCGCTATTCGTTTCTGTACTGGCAAAGCGCAGCAGCCTGGCGACACGATCCTTGTTGGCAAAATCCTCGATCGGGCCTTCCTTAATTACCTGACCAAATATTTCCCAGAAAGATACGTATTCCTCCGGCTGGTCCTTCGCCATGGATTCGAGTTTACCCAGCACCTTCTTCACAGATGCGCCGCGAATACGGTCGATCACCTTGTTCTGTTGCAGTATTTCTCGTGACACGTTGAGCGGCAAGTCATCTGAATCAACCACGCCTTTGATGAAACGCAGATAATTCGGCATCAGGTGTTCAGCGTCATCCATAATGAACACGCGCTTTACATACAGCTTGACTCCGCGCTTGTGATCACGCTCGAACAGATCGAACGGCGCCTTCGCAGGAATATAAAACAGCGAGGTATAACTCTGGTTACCTTCAACCTTATTGTGAATCCATGTCTGCGGGTCCTGGAAGTCATGACTGACATGCTTGTAGAATTCCCTGTATTCATCATCGGTAATATCTTTCTTGTCCTTTGCCCACAATGCCGATGCGCTGTTGACACGCTCGTACTCTGGTGCAGCATCTTTCTTTTCTTCCGTGTCTTCGTCTGTAGCGTAATCCACTTTCTGCATGTTAATCGGCAACGAGATGTGGTCTGAATACTGCTTGATGATATTGCGCAGGCGGAAATTGTCGGCGAATTCTTCTTCGCCTTCTTTCAGATGCAGCGTGACAACAGTGCCTCGCGATTCCTTCTCGGTATTTTCCAGGGTGAAGCTGCCCTGTCCATCCGACTCCCAACGCACGGCTTCGTTCTTATCCGCACCAGCACGTCGACTGGTAACAGTGACTTTATCGGCAACGATAAAACTTGAATAGAAGCCGACACCAAACTGGCCAATCATTTGTGCATCTTTGGCCTGGTCGCCGGTAAGTGACTCGAGAAATTTCCTTGTGCCCGAACTGGCTATGGTGCCAATGTTCTCGATAATTTCATCACGGGTCATACCGACGCCGTTATCTGTAATAGTGACCGTGTTGTTGTCCTTGTCAAAATCAACGCTAATGCTCAATTCACCATCACCCTCATACAGGTCGTCATTGCCCAGTGCTTCGAAGCGCAACTTGTCGCAGGCGTCTGATGCGTTTGAAACAAGTTCGCGTAAGAATATTTCCTTGTTTGAATAGAGCGAATGCGTCATCAGATGCAGTATCTGGCGCGCTTCGGTCTGGAATTCGAGGGTTTCTTTTCCGGTATCTACAGTCATTTATATCTCCAAAAATCTGGCCCGGTATCAAGGCCTGAACAACAGGCTCAATAACAGGCAATGGACCTGACGAAATCTAGCTTTGTGGTTATATGGGGACGGTATTCTATATATCAATAATATAAAATCAAATACTTGATAATCAATCAACTACAGGCAGTTTCAGCTTGCGCGTGTCTGCTATTGGCGTGGCCGCAGGCAAGGTTTTGCTGATGATAGACATCAGTTTTTCGGCGGTGGCACGGTAAGAGGTGAGCTTGCCGCCATATATAGACACCACGCCAGGCTGGCCGGGATCATCCTCGAGGAAGTGTGTATCCCGGGATTTTTTGAACGCATCGACACTGCCACCGGGCAAAACACGCAGACCTGCAAAGGCATCAGTCACATCCTCAGTTTTCAGTTCATGATTAAAGTAATGGTTGTATATTTCCAGCAAATAATCGATTTCAGACGCGTGCGGACTCACCCTGGCGGGTTCACCCTGGTAATGGCTTTCAGTGGTGCCAATCATGATGTGGTCTTTCCAGGGCACAACAAACACGGCACGACCATCCTGCGGCGCCTCCAGATAATACGGATGAGAGATTTTTCCCGGGATGACAATGTGACTCCCCTGCACCAGCTCAATGTCGTGTGTCTCAACGGGGGTGCCGGAGTGTTGATACACACTTGCCAGTACATCATTGACCCAGGGACCGGCAGCGTTTATTAATACACGCGCAGCAATGCTTTCGGTTTGTCCATTTTTAACATAACTCACTGCCACCTCGCCAGTAGACAGCTGTGCCCGGGTGAATTTTGCACTGGTAATAAAATCGGCGCCTAACACGCGCGCTGACTCCACGACCGAACGCGTCAGATGCGCATCATCGGTTTGCGCATCGTAATAGCTGAACACCGCATCGAGCTGATCAGTACGCAAACCATCGAGCTGGTTCCAGCTTCGTTTCGAAATCTTATGGAAGCGTTTTCTGCTGAACAATGAATAAACACTCAGTCCCAGTGCTATTTTCCACGGACGCCTGCGGGTTTCCCTGTATACCGGTATATGAAATGGTACGAGCTTTACCAGGTGAGGCGCATTACGCAGCAAAATAGCGCGCTCATTCAAACATTCGTGCACCAGATGTAACTGCCCGGTTTCGAGATAACGCAGACCGCCATGAATTAATTTCGAGGAACGACTGGAGGTGGCTTTTGCGGGTTCGTCATATTGCTCAAGCACCAGCACCGAATAACCTGCTGCTGCAGCTGCCTGTGCTGCGCCGGCGCCATGAATACCCGCACCAATAACGACAACATCATATTTTGCCGGCATGCTTATAGACATAGCCTAATCCCGGCGACATGCGCGTTGTCGAAGATCGGGGTGTTGCAACATACCGCCGATATCACGCGTTTCGATGAGCTCAGCACCTTTGTTCGCCCACTCTATCGCAAGCTCCGGATCACTTATGTCATACAACATCCATTGCCAGCCGCCTTGCCAGAGATCACTACTGATTCTTTTGTAGTTGCATATCAAGTAATCCGGCACGTGCTTTTCAGCCAGTTCATGGTGAATATTGTCATAGCGGTGTATTACCCAACCGATTTTATTATCTGCTTTGTTGTTAGCGTACAACAGAGCATCCAGGTTGTCGGATATGATCACACATTGATGCTTTGCCTGCTTAATGCAAGACAGCACTTCATCCACTACTTTCTCCAGACCCCACTGCTGCAGGCTTTCATCCTTGATTTCTACAAATGCAGTGGTTTCCGGATACTGAATCAGTAACTCCAGCACCTGCGTGAGCGAAGGCACAGGCTCCGGGTTGAAGGCATCACCAAACCTTTTCGACTCATGTACACTGATCTGTGTGTAATCCTGTTGCTTGAACACACTATGGGGAGAGCCCGCAGTACGTTTGAAATTATCATCATGCAACACTATTAACTGTTCATTAGCAGCCATCTGTATATCAAACTCGACCATACAGGCACCGGCCTCTAATGCAGCCCGAATTGCTGACAGAGAATTCTCCGGAAATTTTTCCATGTAACCACGATGCGCCACCAGAACAGGTATCATTGCCCGGCGTCCACTTGTTGAAGCTCATCCAGAATTCGATTGATCTCTGTTTTGAATACTTGATATCTCGCTTGCAGCGCCTGATCTAGCTGTGGCCTGTATGTACTGAATTCCGCAGACTTCGCAGAACCGGCAACACTCCAGTTATCCGGCCGACCCGCTGCAAGCCATGCAACCCCGCGTGCAGTGGCCTCGGTTACATCGGTACGTTCAATCTCAAACCCGCTCAAGTTGCTCAGTTTCTGGCACAGCCCACCCAGGTTTGATAAACCGCCACTAACGCGAAGCTTCTTCAGTGGCGCTTCGGCAAGCATCAGCTCAAGGTTCACCTGGATCATGAATACAATACTCTCAATAACCGCCACGACTTTTTCAGCATCTGAATAATCTCCGTTACCGACAAATGACGGGGTTATACCACCCTGCATCCAGGGCGTCCCCAGACCGCCGACGGTGTTTATAAATACTGGTGGCGACTTCACTTGTTCTATCCAGCCAGGCAAGCTGGCCGATAGATTTTCAATATGCCATTGCTGTTCCGCCCAACTCAAAGCATTACCTGCACCATTGATAGTTGCTTCACGCATATAACTCACATTACGTATATCCGAATATGCAATTCCCGTTAACTGGCTGGTGCTATTACTGAATTTATCGAGTTCGCGCAATACAAACGCGCCACTTCCAATATTGACCAGTGCCACGTCCCGTTCCATTGCACCAATACCAAACATCGCCGCATTCTGGTCACCACATACAGCGGTTACCGGTATGCGCGTATCTGCGATGCGTCCATAGTTTGCACACATAGCCATGCACTCAGGCAGCAAGTGCTTATCAACTCCATACCAGTCACACAACCGCTCAGACCATGACAGTGAATCAAGTTCAAACAGCTGGGTACGTTGCGCATTGCTGAAATCGATTTTAAAAGGCCTGTCTTCAACCAGGTGAAACAGCAAATAACTAATCAATGGCGACAGTCGCAATTCATTACGGTCACATTGTTTAACGCGATCAGAGTTGTTCAATAACCAGTTCATTTTAGCGGCGCTGTAATAAGCCGTTAATGGCAGGCCTGTCAGCCGTCTGATTTCCTGCTCATGCGGCTTCAGTTTTTCTAACAGGCTTTCAGCACGGACATCCTGCCAGCTCAATGCCGGACTGAGCACCTCGCCATGAACATCCCAGGCAAGCACAGTCGATCTCTGGGTTGCGATCCCACAGGCTGATACCTGCTCAAGCTGGTGCCTGTCCAGACTGGACAGAACCTGATGAATTACAGTTGCAACAGAATCGAGTAATTGACTGGCATCATGTTCTACATAACCCGTATTGTTTCTAGCCAGCGTGACTTTTTCTGCCGCGTCTGTAACTACTTCGCCGTTGTTATCAAACAATACCGCACGACTGGAACTACTACCCTGATCTACACCGAGAAAATAAGCCATCGCAAGTAGTTGTTGCCGCTGGTGTGCCTGTTGAAATTATGCTGCCCGATGAACTCAGTTGATAACCGAACCCTCGTGCTGTAGAAGCCATGATTTTATCTTGAGCAAGTCTCCGCCTGTATCGCCCGCGTAGCCACCAATTCCACTCGATGAAACAACACGATGACAGGGTATAACAACCGGTACCGGGTTTTTTCTGCAGGCATTACCCACCGCGCGTGCAGATGTGCCAAGCCTTTTTGCAAGCTCGCCATAGGTAACAACTTTTCCGACCGGTATATTTCTCAGCTCACGCCAGACCTTTTGCTGAAACGGAGTACCAGCAATTGAACACGAAATATCCAACTGATTATTTGCCTTTGGGTCATCGAGATATTGCCTGATCTGGCTGCAGACATTCGCGGTCGATTTGTCATCGGGTTCGATCTCACTGGTTGACTCGATGAAATCAATTGCCGCAAGCTTGTTATCAATTACCCTGATGCCCAGATGGGCAAACGGTGTTTTAATGCTTGCCTGATAATTATTCACTCTGTTAACCTCCGCTTGTGTCAGTTTCCGAGCCACGCAACAATTGTATATGTTGAAGTTTTTGTCTGATCAATCTCTTACGTGAATCACTTGAGGTTATTTTCAGTAACTCTGAATAAGCATATTGAGCATCATCATATAGCCTGGCCTTCAATAATGCATCAGACGCTTTATATCGGGCCGACTGTGCCCACAGGTCTGACATGGTTTCATCGCCAGCTTTTGCCGACTTCATATAAAGCAAGGCCGCCTGGTCAAAACGCTCAATTTCATAATTGGATTCGGCCTTCCAGTAATAGATTTCCCGTTTCAACTTGTCTTCCATTGCAGCAACAGGCAACAGATCAAACAGCTCCAGTGCCTGTTCATGTCTTTTGACTGTTTGCAAATCAAATACAACCTGCAGGTAACGATCAATCATATCTGTATTCAGCTCCTTGATGTTCTGCAGCGACATTTTCAGTACTGCTTCTCCCCGCTCATACTCGCCCTCAAGTATCAGTACGCGCGCCTTGCGCACTTGCCAGTTAAAATATTCTTCACCTTCCGGTGGTTGCGGCAGACTGGCCATCATCGTTGCTGCAAGTGTCATATCACCTACTGAAAGCGCGTGGTCAACCAGGCGATAGCGCACCTCTGCAGGCAGGTTATCAGGCGAACCGGCCTTTGAGCTCTGCATATACAGCTGGTTAACAACTTCCAGCCCCCCATCTGTGATGGATAATGAATCAGCAATTTCTTTATGTGCTATCTGGCGTTTCGCTTCTTCACTGGTTGTGAACGCAACAACTGCATACATTCCGCGCGCCCGCACAGGCTCCTTTTTCTGTATGTCACCAGCACGCTTGTACCAGGCAGTATCATCGCCTTTTAACAGGCTGTACTGATTACCCGCCCGCTCACCTATCTGCTCATACAAACGCCACAGGTCGTCGGCATTAATTTTAAAGTTTTCGCCCAGTACTGCATGGGTGCGACTCAATGCAAGCAGCTGCTCAGCTGTTTCAGCCGCTGATACCAGGTCCTTCTTTGTCAGAGAGGCTTCGTAAAGTACAAAAAAATAAGCACGTTGCTGCGCTTGTGTCAGGCTTGCATCTGCCAGTTGCGTTTTTATATCTTTAATATAATGTTCTGCATTATCAGGACGTGCTCTTACAGCTGCCAGCAACCGTAATGCCTTCGCTTTATGGGATTCCTCGTCCGCCAGCAAGTCGATAACTTCAGCCGGCCTGTTAGCACGCAGCAGGGCCTCCGCCTGCAACAGCTTCCAGTCGGACTTGTAGTCACCATAATCCCGGCGGTATTTAAGCAGGCCTTTATTTGCATCCTCTGCATAATCCAGCTGCAAGTAGGCGCGTATAATCAGTCGTCGCCAGAATGCAGTACGATCACGGTCTTCACCCTTACCTTCCCAGAGCAGGGTACGCGCCTCGGTTAATGCCTGCTCTCCTTCACCGAGCCTCAACAAGGCTATAGCTTTTTGAGACCTGAACCAGGCAGCGATTTTTGGTGTTATCTGTTGCCCGGGTTCTGCTTTAGCAAGCAGCTGATCAGTACGATCAATAATATCCTGCCATCGTTCAAGCGCCGACAACGTCTCGATATGCTTGAACTCAAACGCATACCAGTCCACTGTAAATTCCGGGTAGATCTTCTGCTGCTGCTCAATCATGCGCATCGCGAGCCCGGACAGACCAATCTGCGTAAGCTCGTTCAACTGTTCTATGGACTTGAATGAAACAGACTCTTCAGGATTCGTGATGACAGATTCTGCCTCGGACGCTTTCACCTGCTCAGCTGGCTGCGTGCCCTGTTGCGGAACGACCCCGGATGATTTTTTTATTGCTTCTTTTGAGGTCTGCTGAGACGCTGGCGCGGCAATGACTGAACCAGCCAGGCAACCGGCAGCCAGGGACCAAAACAAAAGGTTTCTCAGAAAACACATATGCTAAATATAACGCAGACAAAAAAAGAGTGGTCAAATGACCACTCTTTTTTTATAGAGATTGTTAAGAAACGATACTGTTGAGTGTTAGCCAAGGCAGCAATCAGCGAAAAGGCGGAGTTTACATTCCAGTAAATGACAACTTTGAGCTGATTGCTAACGCAGGATAACGCCAACAGGAGCGTTTCGATTAAAGCTTTTCTTTGATGCGAGCTGCCTTACCAGTACGTCCGCGCAGGTAATACAGCTTGGCACGACGTACCTTACCGCTGCGCTTGACCTTGATATTTGCAATATTGGGGCTGTAAGTCTGGAATACGCGCTCTACACCTTCACCGTGTGATAATTTGCGGACGGTAAATGCCGAATTGAGACCTCGATTGCGCTTGGCAATGACCACGCCTTCAAATGCCTGCAGGCGCTCGCGATTACCTTCCTTTACACGAACCTGTACGACAACATTGTCACCGGGGTAGAACGCCGGGATCTCCTTTGTTATCTGTTCTGCTTCGAGCTGTTGAATAATATTGCTCATCTTTATTACTCCGCTAGTACCTAGTGCGTATGGCCAATGGCCTGCTAATCTTCAGCCTGTTGATATTCCTGCTGGAACTCATCAAGCAAACTCTGTTGTTCTTCATTAAGTTGCGCATCTTCCAGTAACTCCGGTCTGCACAACCAGGTCTTGCCAAGTGACTGTTTCAGCCGCCAGCGGGCGATGGCCTTATGATCACCTCGCAGCAACACCTCCGGCACCCGCATGCCATCAATTTCTTCCGGCCGTGTATAGTGCGGGCAATCCAGCAAGCCCTGCATAAACGAATCCTGCTGCGCAGAATCTTCGTCACCCAGGACACCCGGCAGCATTCTTGCGATCGCATCGATTAAAACCATTGCCGCAAGTTCACCGCCACTGAGCACATAGTCGCCGATAGAGATTTCCTCATCGACATATCGCTCAATCAGACGCTCGTCAATCCCTTCATAGCGCCCTGCTATCAGAATAAAATCCACGTCCTTGATTTCGGCATCGCGCAGTGCCAGTTGCCTGACCTTGTGCTGATTCAACCTCTGCCCCTGCGGACTCAGATAAATCACTTTTGCCGATTCGCCAGCCTGTTGCCTGGCAGCATTGATGGCATCAGCCAGTGGCTGTACCTTCATTAACATACCGGGACCACCGCCATAGGGACGATCATCCACAGTACGGTGGCGATCGTGGGTGAAGTCCCTCGGGTTCCAGCACGTTAACCCGATAATTCCCTGCTTGATGGCACGGCCGAGCACACCTTCTGATGTGATTTGCCCGACCATTTCAGGAAACAGGGTGATTACGTGAAAATGCACCTTATCAAAGACCCTGTTTCAGATTAAACCTGTTTCTGATTAAACCAGGAGCAAAAACCTTAAAAATCCTCGTCCCAGTCAACTTCTATCTGGCCCTGTTCGAGGTCCACCTCGAGCACAGCCTGACCCGGTGTCCATGGGACCAGATGCTCCTTGCCGTCCTGTCCGTCCGACTTCTCACCGGCAACCACGAGGACATCATTTGCGCCGGTTTCCATCAGGCGTTGAACTGTTCCCAGTTCGATTCCTTCCCTGTTAATGACGCGTAAGCCGATAAGGTCACGCCAGTAAAATTCATCTTTGCCCAATGCCTGCAATTGATCGGGTCTGATCGCGATTAACGCGCCAGTCAGCAGCATGGCCGCATCCCTGTCATCGACACCTTCAAGCTTGGCGACGACGGTTTTTGCATGGCGCCTGCCCTGTTCCAGCTGAACCTCGCGCCATTCACCCTTTCCCTGGCTACCCTGCTGTATATACCAGGGATTGTAATCTGTTATTCCTTCTCGTGGATCAGTGTCTGAGTAAACTTTGATCCAGCCTGTAACTCCGTAAACACCGGAGATTTTGCCAACAATCAGCTTTTCATTCGCAGCTGACATGGCCAGTTACACTAAACAACTCAAGCGGCCTGCTTACGTGCCTCTTTAACCAGGGAAGCGACACGGTCTGATGTACCAGCACCGTTCGAAACCCAGTGATCAACCCGGTCAAGATCAATCTGCAGGCGCTGCTCCGCACCACGTGCACCAGGATTGAAATAGCCAATACGCTCGATATAGCGGCCATCACGCGAACGGCGCGAATCCTTGACGTCAACGTGATAGAACGGCTTCTTCTTGGCGCCGCCTCTTGATAAACGAATCGTTACCATATTAAGTAATTCTCTCAAATGTCTGTATCGCAGGCTCAGGCCCGCAGGAAGCCGCGTATTTTACGTGATTTTTTTTAAATATGAAACGCTTAGATGTGATTAATAAAGGGATTGAGCCGATTAAAATCCCATGCCGCCGGGCCCCATTCCCGGGGGCATATTTCCTTTCATGCCACGCATCATCGCAGCCATGCCGCCCTTGGACATCTTCTTCATCATCTTGCGCATCTGCTGATGCTGCTTCATCAAACGGTTGACATCCTGCACCTGCAAACCGCAACCGGCTGCAATACGGCGCTTTCTTGATCCCTTGATAATATCCGGAAACTTGCGCTCTTTCGGCGTCATCGACTGGATAATCGCGATCATACGGGTAATTTCGCGATCGTTGACCTTGTCCTTGACCTTGTTAGCCATGCCGCCCATACCCGGCATTTTGTCGATCAGGCCGGCCATGCCGCCCATATTCTGCATTTGCTCAAACTGATCCTTGAGATCGTTGAAATCAAAACTTTTACCCTTTCTGACCTTTTTCGCCAGTTGTTCAGCTTTCTTGTGATCAACTTTCTGCTGAACTTCCTCGACCAGTGACAGCACATCACCCATCCCCAGTATGCGAGAAGCAACACGGTCTGGATGAAACGGCTCGAGCGCATCGATTTTCTCACCGATACCCATGAACTTGACTGGCTTGCCGGTAATCTGGCGAATCGACAGCGCCGCACCGCCCCTGGCATCACCATCTGTCTTGGTCAGGATCACACCGGTCAGCGGCAAGGCTTCATCAAAGGCCTGCGCAGTGATGGCCGCATCCTGGCCCGTCATACTGTCGACCACGAACAGGGTTTCGACCGGTTGTGCCGCTGCATGCACGCGCTTGATCTCGTCCATCATGTCGTTATCGATATGCAGGCGGCCCGCGGTATCGACCAGCACGACATCGATATGCTGCTTGCGCGCATGATCAATTGCCGCACTCGCGATCCTTGCCGGATCCTGGTCCGTGGTACTGGGGTAGAATTCCGCCCCAACCTGGGAAGCCAGTGTTTTCAGCTGGTCGATTGCAGCGGGACGATAGATATCACAGCTCACCAGCAGGGTTTTCTTCTTGTCCCGCTGCTGTAACAGCCTGGCCAGTTTGGCCACGGTTGTTGTTTTACCGGCACCCTGCAAACCAGCCATCAAGATCACTGCCGGTGGTTGCGTTGTGAGGTCGAGACTTTCATTGGCCTCGCCCATAATCTTCACCAGCTCTTCCTGGACAATGCTGATAAACACCTGACCCGGCGTAAGGCTGGTCAACACTTCCTCGCCCATGGCGCGCTGTCTAACATCGTCGACAAACGTACGCACAACCGCCAGCGCAACATCTGCCTCCAGCAATGCCATGCGCACTTCACGCAAGGCATCCTGAATATTTTCTTCAGTCAGACGCCCCTGGCCACGCAGGCGCTGCGCGGTTTTGGCAAGGCGATCACTTAATCCATCGAACATGGGTAGTTTTTACAGCTGGTTTTTGAAAAGGTGAATTATACATGAGGTGATTGGATATTTATTCACAAGCCCATTTATTGTTATTACTTTCAAGATTTTGTTTCGCCTTGATGGCGAGTTACTTTTCTTTCAACAGCGAAAGAAAAGTAACCAAAAGAACGCCGCCCCGACCAGTTTGCCCTGCGGGTCCCCTCGCCATTCGCCTTTGCCTACGGGCCGTCCTGACTCGCCGTCCGGGCTC
>CAZRKQ010000245.1:0-19963 GCA_964600755.1 uncultured Thiotrichaceae bacterium | reverse complement strand
TAAAAAAACCCCGTCCATTTCAGAACGGGGTCTAGTACCAGGTACCAGGTACCTGGTACCTGGTACTAGACCCCGTTCTGAAATGGACGGGGTTTTTTTATGGCCATGCTCATCAGGATTAATGCGGTCATATAGACGCTGGAGGGAGCAACGAGTACACAAGAGAACACCCCAGATCGTTCAGGACAGGAGTAATTGGCGTTGTATTGGCTGTAACGAGTTGATTTAGATCAACAATTCAGCATTCTGGAGATAAATATCCCTGTAATTTCGTTGTATTATTATTTTTGAGTTGTTACTCAAATAACTCGCAAGCTTCAACTACAGAGAGTATTTATTATGAAAAAACTGTTCTTGACCTTTACATGTGCAATTGTGGCCAGTGTCGCAATGTTCATTCCCGCTCAGGATGCGCAAGCCTGGTGGGATGATGATGACGATTATTACGATCGCCCATGGCGTGGTGGTTATGGTGGCTATCCCTATGGCGGTTATGGGGGTTACCCTTATGGAGGCTATGGTGGCTATCCATATGGTGGTTACGGGGGCTATCCCTACGGTGGCTATGGCGGTTATCCTTATGGCGGTTATGGCGGTTATGGCGGTTATGGTGGTTATCCGCAAACCGGCTATGCTGATCCATATGGAACGACTGGCACGACAGCACCAACCGAGTCGACAACCACAGCACCCGCCGAATCGAGTACCACAACACCAACATATCCAGCATATCAAGGATACTAAATAGTGGTTCATGTAATGTGCTGATTGGATTACGAGGATGCAATCATGCCATTCAATAGCTGTTACAACCAACGCGCCAGAATTGGCGCGTTGTTATTTGAATCCAGGTTAAACGCTAAATTTATATTGGATTAGCGTCAGGGTAGTCTCGAAATGTAGCAAGTGCATTCGTCGGAGGCGGCAGCATATGAGTAATTTCTTCATTCCATTGCAATTTGGGTAGTTGACCTTTCTCCAGCAGTAACAGGTTATTGCTCATACGTTTGATGTTGCGGCTATTTTTATACTGTTTCTCGGTAGCTAGCGCCTTGCGCATGTGTTCTATGGCCAAACCATAATCGCCTGTAGATGCGGTAGCCAGTGCCAGTAGTTCAAGGTTTACCGGGTATTGAGCGGAATTATACATTTGTTCAGCAAGCGTTAGAGAAAGTTTGTTATCACGAACGCCAGCTTCCTGGCTAAGTGCAAGTATTAAAACTTGTATGCGATTTATCGAAAGCATGTTTGGTACTCTTGCTGTTATTTGTTGTGTTACAGCAAGCAGTTCTTTATCAGAGGCTCCAGCTCCCATCATGGCAACAAGTTTAAAGATTTGGCCCGGTACGTTTTTTTCGTCCTGTAGAGTGACTGTTTCATAATGTTTGAGCGCAATCTTATAGTCTTTGTTGCGTAAGTAGTAGTTGCCGAGAAAAAAGTGAGCACCTTCATGTGCGGGGTTCAATGTAAGAACACGCCTGTATAATTTTTCCGCCTCTTGTATGTTGTTTGACTCATCAAAAATTAATGCAAGCAGAAATAGTGCAAGAGTGTTGTCGGAATCTAGTGTAATGACCTGCTCAAGTTGTACGCGGGATTTCTCCTTATTGCCGTTCAAGTATAATACTCGAGCATAGCTGGTTCGTGCTGCAGTGTTATCAGGTTCATACTCCAGACCAGATTCAAATTCAGTCGTAGCCTTATCAAGATTTTTTCGTAGTACCGCCGTCATCGCTGCAGAAAAATGTCGACTGGCTGGATCCTTCAGTGCTTCTAATGCTTCAACAAGAGGATCATTGATGACAATTTCTTGTTTGCCGTACTGTTGTAAATGCTGCTTAGCCAGGTCATTCTTGCCTGCGGCGCGTAATGAGAGTGCAAGCGGGTAGTGGATGCTTGTTGCTTCTGGTGCTAACTCTAATGCACGCGTGAAATGTTCAGCCGCATTTGAGTAATCCTGTTTCATTAGAAGCACCTGGCCGAGACCATTGTAAGCAGCTGCTTCATATTCCGCATCGCTCAATAGTGCATTAAACAGGGCATATGCTTCATCTAGAAGGTTCAGGTCGAGGTACACTTGTGCCTGTCTGTATTGTGCTGGTAAATACCCTGGATCGAGCTTGGAAGCTTGCTTAAAGCGAGATAAGGCCGCTTGCATGTTACCGTTTTTCTGTGCCAGGTATGCTGAGTAATACATCCAGGGAAAACGCTCAGGCGCCAGTTGTATGGCGTTGTTATAACATGCATCTGCGCTGGTATAGAGTTCGTGCGTTAAATAAAAGTTACCCAGTTTGCCGTATGCTGAAGCAAGTTGTTTCGTATCAACTTCTGCTGACTGAAGAAGTACATTTACTTCTGCCCTTGTGTGCTTGATTGCTTTCTGCTCGTCCGGCTTCAAGGTTGAGATATCAATCTGTGCAGTTTTTATAAGTTGCTGCTGCCATTGCGGGGGCAGGTTATCAAGACTATCAGCATTGACCTGGTGACAGAGGATAAATAGTAAAGCAGTAACAAGTCGTACTATATCGAATCGCATTGGTTTATATCGATGATTGATTAATGGATATCTGTTTGTCAATGTCTTCAATGATCACTGGCTGTTTCTGCCCTCCTGGCCAGGTGATTACGAAATTATCAATTCTGTCAGTATTGCCAAGACCAAAAGTGACGGGAAATTCAACCTGTGATAAATAACTGCGGCCAGACGTGATCAGGCGTCGTTGAGTGACATTGTTGGCCGTGAGCTCGATGATAGCGCCAATAGCATTACGATTATCTGAAGTACCTGTCAATTTGACTCGCAACCAGTGATGTCCGGTTTCCTGATCATTGCGTAACAGCTTTGCTTCACGGCCGGTTTGGGTAATTAATACATCAAGGTCACCATCATTATCGATATCAGCATAACTGGCCCCCCGACCAACCACGGGTGTGCCCAGGTCACCTGTGTTTTCAACAAGCATGAGACGGTCACTGCAGCTTTTGTCTGTAGCGATGCTTTCATTGCTATCGCAGTTCCAGAAAAGCTGTACCGGCTGTTCATAATGTTGGCTTGGCTGTACCTTGTTGATTTCATTTTCAAGGTGGCCGTTGGCCTGCAGCAGGTCAAGCCTGCCATCAAGATCGTAATCAAAAAAGAATACGCCGAAGGTAAGTGCCAGCCTTGAGTCTGCTCCCAGTCCTTCAAGTAAGGCTTCATCTGCGAAAGGGGTATGTCCGTCGGCAGTTACATAAAGTGAGCTCATTTCGTTTGCAAAGTTGCCGATAACTATGCCGAGTTCATCGTCATTGCGATACCAGGCTGCATCGATGCCCATGGCTCCAGTTGCCTTGCCTTTTTGGTTAAACGCGATGCCCTCCAGGGCGCCCACTTCTTCGAACTGACCATTACCCAGGTTGTGGAATAAAAAGTTCTGCACGACATCGTTGGCAACGAACAAATCGAGCAGGCCGTCATGATCATAATCGACTGCAGTGGCGGACAGGGCTTTGCCGGCAATGTGAACGCCTGACTCAAGTGATATATCGGTAAAGTGCCCATTGCCTTCATTGCGATACAGGCGGGAACGTGCGCCAGCGTAATGTAAAGGTGTGCTGTATGATCGACCAATACCGGTTACACGAAAGTCTATTTCCAGATTGATTTTCGCTGTCCATTCAATATAGTTGGCGACAAACAGGTCGAGGTCCGAGTCATTATCAATATCAAAAAATACGGCAGCTGTACCCCATTCATCTTCAAAGCCGGCGGTGCCCGATGATTCGCTTACATCAACGAACTTGCCGCGTTCGTTATGAAACAGGTAATTCTTGTTAAGTGTTGTGATATACACATCATCCCAACCATCGTTATCATAATCGCCAACTGCAAATCCCATGCCGTAGCTGTTTATCGCCAGACCCGCCGAGTTAGATACGTTAGAGAAACGCCCGCTACCATCATTGTTGTAAACATGGCTTGTTGGAATATCTTGGTGCTGTCTATCAGGCCAGTAAGTTGCATTTATCAGGATAATGTCCTGGTCACCATCGTTATCATAGTCAATAAATCCGCCACCACTGCCCATGGTCTCCGGCAGTAGTCGATTACCATAAGCGCCATTGGTGTGTACGAAATCTATACCGGCTTCACCGGTGATATCCGTGAAATGAACTTCGGGTATGTTTATTGATACTGGTTGTGCTATCACAGGTCCCTTGACCTCATGCTTTGTAATAGCTTTCGGTACGGGTTCCTGGCGGGTAAAGTGATAAATTACATAACCGGCGATCAGCGCGAATGCCAGGGTCAGAATCGAGCGATAGAAAGCCTTTCGAATAATTGCTTCGCCACTGTGTGTATTTCTACTCATGGACTGGTTAACTCTTCTTTATTTAATAGTACTGATTTAGCTGTCAGTGTTGAAAGTGTGTCATAGAGGCCATATGCTTGAGGCCGGTTCAGGTCGTAAATAACAAATGGAGCGGCAGCATGATCTGCTGCCGGGTTGTTCTGTCGATGGCGGGTCACCGCAATTTCTATTGCATGATCATCAGGGCGATAGAGATCGTGTTGTTGTCGATGAAAGTTTGCCTGTTCTGTCTCGCCAAGTTCGGAGTAGACCAGTGCAAGATTATAATGCGCGGACAGATTTTCCGGATCTATTTTTAATGCCCGGTTAAACCACACGCGTGATTTTTGCAGGAATGCCTGGCGTTGCTGGCGTCGCTTGCTGCCTCTTTCCATGCGGGCGCGCTCAAAGCTGGTTCTGCCGAGTTCATTCAATACATTGGTGTCATAGGAAAAATCGAACTCCCTGGCGCGGGCTTGTTCAAACTGGTTACCATAAATGCGTTCGAGACTCTCAATGGCATTGTCGAGATGACCGTTTTCATGGTCGATACGTGCGCTGAACCAGGCAATTGTCCATGGCGGGGCCGGGGGCTCGGCTTGAGTAGCCCGATGGATAGCGGCAGATGCCTCATCAAGTCTGCCTTCCTTGAAGTAGACACGTGCAAGATTAAGCGCGCCTTGCCCCGGGTTTAATGCTTCCACTCGTTTAAAAGCCTGTTCGGCCTGCCTTAACTCGCCTTTGCTGGCACCGCTGTTTCCTTCTCGCAGCAGGCCAATCCCATAATCATTCCAGCGTTCCCATTCCGCTATAGCGCTGCTGCTGTCCGGATCCACAGGTAAACCGCCTTCAACAGGCAGCACAACTCGGTCACTCGCCATGTTGGTAATCGGCAGATCATTAGCTTTAAATTTTTCGCCCTGGATAAACTGCAGGTATTCTGTATCAAATTTCCGGTACCTTAGCTTTGCTTCGATAGTTACCGGGCCCTTGATACCATCTGGCAGGGTTATCTTATAATGAACAATATCAGCCGCACCTGGCGGAATCTGATGGTTATACAGGGGTATGAAGATGTCCTGGCCATTACGACGATTAATGCGCTGCCCGTCGCGATCAAGCACATAGGCATTGACGAAATAGGACCACGGGTCCACCTTGCCGATGTGATTCATAGCACCGCTGCGCCCAATCAGACGCTCACCGTCATAGACGGCAAGCTCCAGCCACAATTGATTGGAATCGGATGTGCCTTGTGTCAGGTGATGGCCGACACCCAGTGTGCGAATTACGCTTTCAATCAGGTAACTGTTTCCCGGCTTGAGTAGCGGAGCTACAGTGCCAACAGGGGCGTGTAGCTTGCCATCCACTGTGCCATCTTCTTTAAGGCCGAAAATATCCAGCCGTGTGACATTGCTTAGTCGTTGTTGATGGGCATCGATGATCGTATCAGGAAGCCCGAGCATTGCGGGTACGGCTGTATTTGCTGCAGGGAAAAGGTGGCTGTGAACTGTCAGTTTGCCTGAACCATCAAAATCGCGTGCTGCGGGATCATCTGATGTTTCCAGCGGCATGTGGCACACGGCGCAATTTTCAATCGCTTTTGGCGGGTAATAAAAACTGTCGACGCGGTGACCGGAGACGCCGCTCTGCAGGAAACTGTCATAGTGGTTCTGCGCACGCAGCCATTTATAATGGTTCACTTCGTAAGGCAGGTTGGCTTTGTGGCAACCGGAGCAGAATTCGGCGGTCTTGTGCACAGGTTTCAGCAGGGTGTTTTTATGAAACGCCGGTTTCGCCTTGATGAGCTGATGGTTGATCGCCTTCAGCAGCTTTGAATCGCTGGATGCAAACGGATACCTGGCAGGATCGGTGATGGTGAAGTCGCTGTTACCGGTCGTGCTGTTGAGGGCCGTGATCGCATGGCAGGAGGTGCAGGTAAGGCCTGCCATGGCCGTCGGGTCTGTATCAGGATCAAAGTCTGCCTGTTCGAAACGGCCACTCAGCAACGGTACGGTATCATGGCAACCGGCGCAGAATCGGGATATCTCAGGACCGCCATCACGTTCTGTTACGACCTTGCGGGTTTCCTCGACGCTGAAGCGGTAGGCCGGGTTGGTAAATGAGCTGTGGCGGTGCATACTCTGTTCCCAGCTGCGGAAAATATCGGCGTGGCATTGCTTGCATTCCTCATCCGTCATCAGGTGCTCTGCGGGTATCAGCTCGTCACCGGCAATTTTAAAGTTGGATGGTGAAAAATCATGTGACTGCGCGATGCTGGCATCTTCCTGTGTCAGCGTATGCACCATGAGCATGATGGCAGCGAAACTGCCGGCGAGTGCCAGCCAGCGATAAGCGAGGTGATAGCGGATGGGGCGTCCGGCAAGCCGATGCAGCACAAACAGCCACACAATGACGAACGGCATGATGACATGCAGCCAGTAGAGCGGTTCCCGGATGCGTGTATCATTGATTTCAAAAAAACCAAAACGTGTCAGCACGATGCCGGATATGAGTACCAGCAGTCCGCTGACAAACAGGGCGATACCTGCGCGTATGGCGTAGCGGTTGTCACGCCGTATGGCACGTCGGGCATGCAGGATTGCAAACACACAGAATGGCAGCACCAGTAACAGGCCCAGAAACAGGTGCAACAGAAACATCAATAGATAGAAATAATCCTGGTAAATCACCCCGCTGTAATACTCCAGCGCAGTAATACTGCTGAGGTAGATCGAGTTAACGATAATCAGGGCAAACAGGGTAAAAACCACGCTCAGCAACCAGCGAAAACCCGGGCTGATGACGGCTGTATCTGGGCTGCTGCTGTTTTCGGATGCGTTCATGGTTATTAAAATAAAAAGTCTTAAAATTCAGTGACTTGTTCTGTCCAAGTGGCGATTTTAATGTAAATGAACAGAACTTGCATTGAACTAAAGCAAGTAAGCAGTAATACAGGTAAATAAAAACTTAAATCCACAGATAAACGCAGATAAACTCAGATAAGAACTATATTGTCCGCCTGCCGCTACACGGCCCCCGCAAAAGACGCGAAAAAAGGAAAAACTAAATAACTATGGTTTTTTTGCGTTCTTCGCGTTGTTATTCCGGGCTTCCTGCCCTCCACCCCTCATTATCATTCAGGGCCGCACTATGTGCGTTCAAAAATGCTCCTGACATTTTTGTCGCGGACAAGAAATAACAAGTAGTATTATCCGCGTTTATCTGTGGACTTTCTTAATGTCCACCGTTTCTTAACAGCTCGAATTTGGTAACATCCTCTCCCATGTTGACCTATCCCAATATTGATCCGCTCGCATTTTCTATCGGCCCGTTAAAAGTTCACTGGTACGGCCTGATGTACCTGTTTGGTTTTATTGGCGCATGGCTGTATGGCATTCAACGCACAAAACGCGAGGACCTGGACTGGACCCGCAGGCAGGTCGAGGATGTGATTTTCTTTGGTGCGCTCGGCGTCATTCTGGGCGGTCGTCTCGGCTATACCCTGTTTTATGGCTGGGATGCTTTCATCGAAAACCCAGTATCAATTTTCTATATCTGGAAGGGTGGTATGTCATTTCATGGCGGCATGCTGGGCGTGTTTCTCGCCATGCTGATCTATGCACGCAGAAGCGGGAAACCGTTTTTCGAGGTGACCGATTTCATCGCGCCCTGGGTGCCGATTGGTCTGGGTGCTGGGCGTATCGGCAATTTTATCAACGGCGAACTGGTCGGCAGGGTGGCTGACCCTGATTTACCCTGGGCGATGGTATTCCCCTTTGTCGACCAGTTGCCGCGTCACCCCTCCCAGCTCTACCAGGCACTGACTGAAGGCTTGCTGTTCTTTCTGATTCTGTGGTGGTACTCGTCAAAACCGCGCCCGGTGATGGCTGTTTCTGGAGTTTTCATGATTTGTTACGGCTGTTTTCGCTTCATTACAGAATTCTTCCGCACCCCGGATGCGCATCTTGGTTTCATCGCCTTTGAATGGATGACTATGGGGCAGTTGTTGTCGTTGCCGATGATCCTGGTTGGAGTGTTTCTTTTTCATCTGGCGATGAAAAAAGGTACTAGTGGCGAGGAGCTAGGGACTAGGGAAAGCAAAAACCAAAACCAAACAAAATAAGACCACTGTGAGCTCTGTGGCAAAATAAGTTTTTATCAATATAGTTATCATTCATGAAACAATATCTCAATCTGATGCGTCACGTGCGTGACCATGGCAATAAGAAAGAAGACAGAACCGGCACGGGCACACTGTCTGTTTTTGGGCATCAAATGCGTTTTGACCTGAGTGAAGGTTTCCCGCTGGTCACCACCAAGAAATGTCACCTGAAATCCATCATTCATGAGCTGTTGTGGTTCCTCAGCGGTGAAACCAATATCAAGTACCTTCAGGACAATGGAGTGCGGATCTGGAACGAGTGGGCCGACGATAATGGCAACCTGGGGCCTGTGTATGGCTACCAGTGGCGTTCCTGGCCAGCTGCAGACGGCAGACATATAGACCAGATTTCCGAGGTCATCGACCAGATCATGAACTCACCGGATTCAAGGCGTATTATTGTCAATGCCTGGAATGTGGGTGAGATCGACAACATGGCCTTACCGCCATGTCACATGATGTTTCAGTTCTACGTGGCTGATGGCAAGCTGTCCTGTCAGTTATACCAGCGCAGTGCAGACATCTTTCTGGGTGTACCATTCAATATAGCGTCCTATGCATTGCTAACGATGATGATTGCCCAGGTGTGTGGCCTGGCACCGGGTGATTTCGTGCATACCCTGGGTGATGCACATTTGTATACCAATCATCTTGAGCAGACCGATGAGCAGTTATCCAGAAAACCCTACCCCTTGCCTGTGATGAAAATCAATCCCGAGGTCAAATCCATCTTTGATTTTAAATTCGAGGATTTTGAACTGGTCGGCTACGAGGCCCATCCGCACATCAAGGCCAGCGTCGCTGTTTAGTCAACAGATATATACATGTGTTTACCGCAGAGGCGCGGAGGCGCAGAGAAATGCTTATGTCTATGAAAACCATAATAAATTTAACTCTGCGCCTCCGCGTCTCTGCGGTGAAAAATATATTAGTTCTAATAATGACAGATGGGGTTATGTGGTAGATGCTTGTTTCGATTATTGCGGCGATGGATCGCAATCGCCTGATTGGCAACAAGAACCAGCTCCCCTGGCATTTACCGGCTGACCTGGCGCATTTCAAACAGGTAACCATGGGCAAGCCCATTATCATGGGCGTAAAACCTATGAGTCGATCGGCAGGCCACTGCCGGGCCGGACCAATATCGTGTTGACCCGTTCTTCGGATTTTCAGGCGCAAGGCGTGGTGACAGCTAATACCCTCGAGCAGGCCCTGGATATAGCCTCCGCAGAGGGCGAAGTCATGATTATCGGTGGCAGCAGCATCTATGAGCTTGCACTGCCAAGGGCGGATCGTCTCTATATGACCTATGTCGATGACGCCTTTGAAGGTGATGCCTGGTTTCCCGAATTCGATATCGAACAATGGCGTATTATCGCCAGTGAGGAGCATAGCGCAGATGAGAAAAATCCCTGCGGATACCGCTTTATTACCTACGGGCGAAAATAATTTTCAGAACTTTTGAACTATTCCCGAAAGGGCCAGTCACAATACCTGAATCATTATCCTCAGATTCATTTTTTAAAGGCAAGCAATAGGCTCCATTGCTTGCCTTTTTTTATGCAGGTTAAAAACCGGGTCCTGGCTAGTTTTTTGACTTTGGTTTCTGTGATTCAGGGCAATTAATGCTGATCCGGGTAAACGGCTTTTCGTCGATTCGCATTGCCGTAAGCTTGCCTCCCCAAAGGCAACCGGTATCAAGCGGGTATACATTAAAATAAGAGTAACCATTTAATTGCGCCAGTGTTGACCAGTGGCCAAATATGATCTGGCTGTTTTTGCTACGGCGGTTTTTGATTTCAAACCAGGGGTGCAGTCCTTTCGGTTGTGTGCCAGGAGCGCCCTTGGTGTTCATGCTGGTTTTGCCTGCTTTATCGCAGTAACGCAAGCGTGTGAATATATTTGTAATAAACCGCAGCCGAGACCAGCCATTCAGAGTATCCGACCATATGCGTGGCTTATCGCCATACATGTGTTTGTAGAAATCAATGTGCTTGTCACTGCGAAGAATGGACTCAACTTCATGTGCAAGTGATTGGGCTTTACCAATTGACCAGTCAGGATGCAGGCCGGCATGTACCATTGCCAGATCGAGGTCATTGTCGACATGTATTAATGGCCTGAATCGTAACCACTCAAACAATTCCCCCCTGTCCGGGGCTTGTAAGATGGCATCAAGCGTGTCTTTCTTGCCTGGTTTGAGGTGGTCATAGGCGGTTGCGAGCAGGTGCAGGTCGTGATTTCCAAGCACAACAGTCGCATTCGCGTCCATTGCCCGAATCATTCGCATGGTTTGGAGCGATTTTGGGCCCCGGTTAACAAGGTCGCCAGTGAACCATAACTGGTCCCTGTCATCTTTAAAGTTAATCTTTTCCAGTAGCTGTATTAATTCGTCATAACATCCCTGGATGTCACCAATGGCATAGATCGCCACATGGTCCCCCTTTCCTGATAATCAGGATCTTTTAAACTAACTCTATCAGCCTGAACCAGCCACCTGCAAGTACTGGCTAGTTGCTAATGACATGCCGGTGTTTATTCTGCTTGAGCGTCATGAGACTTCGGCCCAAGCGTATTAATGGAGCATATTTGGCACATTGAGGCTAAATGAAGGAATTTCAGCATCAAAATTAACACCGTCATCCGCAATCATCTGATAACTGCCATGCATTGTGCCAATTGGTGTTCTCATCATTGTGCCTGATGTATAGCGAAAATCTTCACCAGGCTTCAGGTATGGTGTTTCACCGACTACGCCCTCACCTTTGACTTCCTGAGTTTCTCCATCCCCGTCAGTAATAATCCAGTGGCGTGTGAGTAATTTTGCAGGAATGTTACCGTTATTTTTTATAATGACCGTATATGAAAATACATAGTGGCTACTATTGGGGTCAGACTGCTCAGCGATGTAGGCCGGTTGTACGTTGACACTAATATCGTAGGTTTTGTCAGACATAATCGTTTTCCTCCTGCAAGACAGTGATTATATCATCTGTGGCAGGAGCAGATCATTAGACGGTTGGTGTTATCAGTGGAGCCTGATGCAGCTGCCGAAACAGTTTGATATAGTCATTTAAATCCAGTTCCTGCGGTCGTTTACCGGGATCAATACCCGCTGCATCCATTTGGGCTGTATCACAAAAGCCTTTCAGGGTGTTTTTTAATGTCTTACGCCGATGGGAAAAGGCTTGCCTTACCAGCTCCGCAAAAGCATCATGTTCGTCAGCGCTAATGGCTATTCTGGATCTGGGTGTTAATCGAACAATGGCAGATTGAACCTTGGGTGCGGGTCTAAAGAATTGCGGTGCAACCATGAATAACGGGGTTATTTTGAAATATAACTGCATCATGACAGACAGTCTGCCATAGTCGTGTGATCCAACATCGGCAGCTATTCTCTCAACAACCTCTTTTTGCAGCATGAAGTGCAGATCCTGAACAATATCTCTATGTTTAATCAGGTGAAATAATACTGCAGTTGAAATATTGTATGGAAGGTTACCAATTATTCGTATCTTGTCATGTTTGAAATTGGATCGTTCGAAGTCAGTGAAGTCAAAAGCGAGCACGTCAATATTATGTATATGAAGCCTGTCATGTCCTTCGAGTTTATTAAGTTCGGGAATCACATCCCGGTCCAGTTCGATAACGTCGAGACGGGTTAATATTTTTAATAACGGCTGTGTTAATGCGCCAAGTCCAGGACCTATCTCAATCACATGGTCATCAGTCGCTGGATTGATACTGTAAATAATTTTTTCGATAATATTGGCATCAACCAGAAAATTCTGGCCAAAGCGCTTCTTTGCTCGATGTTGCATTATGGCCGGTTAATGCTATTTCTTCTCAGGATTTAGCTCGTCATTGACGTATTCAACATAGGCTTCATCCCGAATCCTGCGCAACCATAGCCGTAGTTCCTCATCAATTTTACGAGTCCTGATCGCCTGCATTGCCTTGGCTTCCAGTACTGTCTTGGCCATATCAATTTCGCGCCGTTCAAGCACCTGCATTAGATGCCAGCCAAACTGACTTTTAAATGGCTCAGATATTTCACCGTTTGCAAGCGATTCCATAGTGCGTTCGAAATCAGGTACAAACATACCTGGATTGGCCCATCCCAGGTCGCCGCCTTTAATCTTTGAGCCAGGATCTTCAGAGTACTCGTTAGCAAGATCTGCAAAGTCTTCACCCTGTTCAATGCGTTGTTTGAGTTCCAGCAGGTTGTTGCGGGCATCTTCGTCACTGATATCAGCACTGGTCGTTATCAGTATATGGCGTGCATGGGTTTGAATAACCATTTCTACAATGCTGCTTGAGCCGGCCAGCTTTAATAAATGAAACCCACTTGCACTGCGAACAGGTTCGCTAACCTCTCCCGGCCCCAGTTCTCCAATTGCTTTTAGAAATAACTCGGGTAATTCATTGGCTTTTCTTGTGCCAAGGTCTCCACCATTAAGCGCATTACTGCCATCCGACTCACGTATAGCAAGCTGTTTGAAATCGGCACCTTGCTTAAGTTGTTGAGAAATGTCGTCGGCTTTTTTCTGGGATAACTGGATATCTTCGGGGCTTGCGTTTTCAGGAGTGGCGACCAGTATATGCAGCAGGTGATACTCAGTCGCACCTTTTTCCTGCTGTATATTGCTTTCCAGGAACTGTTTTACTTCCTGGCTTGTGACATTGACCTTGTCGGCCACCATGCGTTTTTGTAGTTCCTGAATAACCAACTCATCACGTGTTTGACTGCGAAAATCACCAAAATCGATGCCTTCCTGTTCCAAAGTAGCGCGCAGTTCGTTGAGTGACAGATTGTTTTTCTTTGCCATGGCGTCGATCATGCGATTAAGGCTTATATCATCAATTTGAATGCCGAATTGTGCTGCTTGCTGCAGTTGGACTTTGTCACGAATCATGCGTTCCAGTACCTGTTTTCTCAGGCTTTCCATATCTGATACCGAGCCACTGCTCAATCGTATCTGGTTTTCATAGTATTTGATCTTTGTTTCAAGCTCCCTGGTTGTAATGACATCGTCATTTACTACAACAGCAATGCCGTCAAGGGGCTCAATAGCGCTAGCGTCGTTACTGAGCGCCAGGCTTGAGATGATAATTGTGAGTAGTAATGTGTTTTGTTTAATTAGAGATCTAATATTCATGTGTTCTGCTTGTTTCAGTATTCGTCTTTAAATCCAAGTATCGACCGTTGTAATTTTTCTACAGCGCTGTCACCAGAAACACTTCCAAGGCCTTTTAATACAAGCTGGAATAGTATCGTGCTGGCATAGTCTTCATCGATGGTGCTTGATTGAACAAGGTTGCGTTGAAGCGCAATTATCATTGACCAGCAGCAGCTTTCGTATGAAATACCGGCTATTGTTTCAAGGTCGCGCTCCTGTTCAAGTGAATAGTTCCATCGACCAATAAGCATATAGTTATTTCCTACTGGTGCGACAAGTGAAACATCAGTTTGTTCAAGTGCCTCGATATTTGTAGGAGTTTGGCGTCTTCTGCTGTAGCCAAGATTGAAAATAGTATTATTATCAGATTCATAATGCAGTGATGCGTTGCTTTTTGCAGTGTTATGCCGCTCGATATCCCAGGTCATGCCCGCATTTGCGCTCCAGTTAGACACGGTGCCGCTTATATCGGCAATTATGTCTGATGATTTGCTGGTTTCCGGGATATTGGTTGGTGTTACCCTGCGGTCATCAAAGTAATAAATCTGGCCTATACTTGCGCGCATATACTCATAGCCAGTGGCGGGATTAATGATTCGGGACCTGAGCGCGGCGGTCACCTGGTTCGCGTCACCTATGCGGTCTCCGCCGTTGAATCGATTTTTCCTGAACATCTGCGCCATGGTGAAATCAGGGACGCTTGTATCGAAAAGCGGCAGGTTGCTTTGGTCCTCATACGGTACATACAGGTAGAATAGCCGGGGCTCGAGCGTGTGTGTAAGTTTGTTCGCCAGGTTGCGTTCGAAGAATAGCCCGCTATCGATTGATGTGATTGGCAGGTTTCGATCGCTGGTATCTATGTTCGTACCGCCACCATCTGCCACATTATATTGAGTGTGATTGTATTCTAATGTCGGCTTGAGGAACCAGGCGTTGCCCTGGAATGGCAGTTCTATTCCTGGCTGAAAAATAAACCTGGGGCCTTCTACGTTGATGTTGTCTTCATGAACAAAATTGACCCATTCGGAATCAAGCGTGAAATTCAGGTTATCCAGCAGCTCTTCATCACCATTTAGCACGAGCTTGGGCAGCATGCTGTAAGGCCTGTCGCTCTCTGCAATGGTCGGGTCCAATGTCTCATAGGTTTGCACCAATGCGCGCATATGCCAGTTGGTATAACTTGCGGCCAGGTTTGCATTCTGGCTTAGATGAGTAGTACTTGTTCCGAGCAGGCTTGATGAAAAATCCTGTAAGTATTCGTCATCAGAAACATCCTTATAGTCAACATTCAGCCTGATATTGTCGGTAAAGCGCGTTTCTTGTAAGTATTTGAGCGAATAACGTTTCTCCTGGGTGATGCGGTCCTTGTTTAAGTAGTTGATATCGAAGGTTCCATCCGTCGTTTTAGTCAGGTAACGGTATTGAGCATCCAGTTGCAGGCCGCGCCGGTCCATATAATGGGGTGCAATGGTCGCGTCCTGGTTGGGCGCGATATTCCAGTACCAGGGAATGGTCAGTTCGAACCCTCTGGATGAAGACGTTGCAAATGAGGGTACTAACAAGCCGCTGCGGCGTTTATCACCGATCGGGAATTCAATATAGGGCGTGTATAGAAAGGGTACTTTATGAAATCTGAGAACTACTCCCCGGGCTTTGCCGTATTCCTCCTGTAGATCAAGTTCGATTGATTTGGCCGATAGCAGCCAGTCAATATCACCGGGGGGGCAGCTGGTGATACTCGATGAGGTTAATGTCGCTGATTTATTGCTATCTGAAGTAACCGTTTCAGCATAGCCACGTAAACGGGTTTCAGGTATAAAAAATTTTATGTTGCTGAACTCTATATTATTGTCGTCCAGAAAAAATCTGCCGCTGTCTGCGTCAATTGACATGGCAATAGTATCCATGTGTACGTTTCCGTGGACTGAGATCTCCCTGCTTGTATTATCAAACATGGCAATATCGGCTTTAACTCTGAGTTCATGTCGTTCAACAATTACATCACCCTCAAAAGTCGAAGAGCCATCTTTGCCAGACAAGGTTTTGTTTGCGCTTATATCAATGTTTTCCCGAATGGCTTCTGCAAAATACGGGGGTGCCTGGTATGATGTTATGGATGGATATCTCGATGCGCAGTAATCAAGCTTGTTTGCTATAGATATGTGCTGGAACAGCATCACAATGATACCGAGTGCCAGGGTTGAGAATCTGTGCTTTAGCCAAAACGAAAGCAAAGCGCTTACTCGACAAGCAGGAATTCGAGTAGCGCTTTTTGCGCATGCAGTCGATTCTCTGCTTCGTCCCACACTACGCTCTGATTGCCGTCAATGACATCAGCACTTACTTCTTCATCACGATGTGCGGGCAGGCAATGCATAAAGAGTGCATCTGAATTGGCAACGCTCATTAATGCGCTGTTTACCTGGTAAGGAGCAAATGCGGCTTCGCGCCTTGTCTGTTCATCTTCCTGGCCCATGCTGGCCCATACATCGGTAACAACAAGGTCAGAATTTTTGCACGCTTCAGCAGGGTCACGCATCAGTTCAACATGTGTTGAGGTTTCGTCAACAAACTCGTTTTTCGGATCGTAGCCTTCAGGGCAGGCAATGTTTAGTTTGAAGTCGAGCAATTTCGCTGCATGCATGTAAGAGTGGCACATATTATTGCCGTCACCTATCCAGGTCACAGTCTTGCCCTTGATATCACCCCTGTGTTCTAAAAATGTCTGCATATCAGCCAGTAACTGGCAGGGGTGCACGTCATCAGTAAGTCCATTAATCACTGGCACAGATGAATACTCAGCGAAACATTCAATTTTCTCGTGTTCAAACGTACGCACCATAATGCAGTCCGCCATGCTGGACAGAACACGTGCACTGTCTTCTATTGGCTCGCCGCGCCCAAGTTGAGTGTCTCGTGGGGACAGAAAAATTGCATGTCCGCCGAATTGGGCCATGCCGGCTTCAAAGGAAACGCGCGTGCGTGTGGACGATTTTTCAAACACCATCGCGAGTACGCGACCTGTTAATGGCTGGTAGCGCTCGCCTTTTTTGTGCAGGGCCTTAAGCTCTATTGCACGATGCAATATTGCGGATAGCTCACCACTGGTTAAATCTGTAAGTGTTAGAAAATGGCGCACAGTCATAACAGGCTCTCATAGATGAATGCACTCAGGCAGCTTCCTGTTGCAGGAATGATATAACAAGCGAGCTCAACGTGCTTGTTATTGTCTCAATCTGCTCTTCACTAATGGTAAGTGGTGGTAGCAGGCGAATCACGTGTTCAGATTGCACACTGATGAGAAGGCCTTGCTGTAGAGCTTCAGTCATCAATTGTTTGCAGGGTTTTTCCAGCTGAATTCCGATCATCAATCCCTGACCGCGAATCTCTGTCACACCGTCAATATTAACCAGGGCTTCAGCAAGCTTGTCTTGCAGCAGCTTCCCGAGAGTGGCAGCTCTATCCACGAGATTTTCCTGCGTGATCGTCTTGATGACAGCAAGGCCGGCGGCGCAAGCAAGCGGATTACCGCCAAATGTTGATCCATGGCTGCCCGGTTTCATCACTTCAGCAGCTTTGCGATTTGCAATGCAAGCGCCAATAGGCACACCATTCCCCAATGATTTTGCCAGCGTCATGATGTCGGGAAGAATGTCGTTGTGCTGATATGCGAACCATTTGCCGGTGCGTCCCATACCAGTTTGAATTTCGTCCAGTATCAACAGCCAGTTGTTGTCATCACATATCTTTCGCAGACTGGTCAGGTAGTTCGCATCGGGCATATTGATGCCGGCTTCTCCCTGTATTGGCTCAACCATTACGGCAACGACATTGCTGCTGTTGCCAGCAATATTTTCGATCGCTGTGATGTTATTAAAAGGAGCCCGAATAAAGCCCTGTACGAGGGGTTCAAAGCCGGCCTGTACATTACGGTTGCCGGTTGCAGACAGCGTAGCCATGGTACGGCCATGGAAGCTGTTCTCCATGACAATAATACTGGGAGATGAAATACCCCTGGTATTGCCATACATTCTGGCGATCTTGATGGCGGCCTCATTGGCTTCGGCGCCCGAGTTCGAGAAGAAGACACGATCCAGACCTGACAGGCGGCACAGTTCATCGGCCAGTAACTGCTGGTTTTCTATCCGGTACAGGTTGGAAGTATGTACCAGTTTCGAGGCCTGCTCGGAAATGGCAGATGTCACTGCCGGATGTGCGTGCCCAAGGCCGCATACTGCAATACCCGCCAGGGCATCAAGGTATTGCCTGCCATCGGTGTCCCACAGAAGTGCGCCTTCGCCATGGTCGAAGGTGACATCCATGGATGCATAGGTTGTCATCAGGTGCTGGTTGTCAGGCATCGGAATACGTACAAGTGAAATCAAAAACGGCAGCCTTGGCTGCCGTTAAACGCCTGATTATACGTTATTTTGATAAGCACACAAGCAAAAAAAAGGGCAGACCTGGTGATCAGGCTGCCCTTCGTATCAGCGAATGCCGAGATCAGTGTGGCTTAGAAAGCCAGGCCGTGACCGTGTCCAACCATGCAAAGCAGCATAGGTACAGACAGCGCTGTGTTGGTGCGTGAAGCCAGCAGGGCTATTTTCTTGGCACCAGCAATGGCGTTGGCATCGTGCGTCTTTCCGTCCAGGCCGAGAATCTTCTTCTGGTTCGGCCAGATTAGAACCCAGACATTGAACAGCATAATGGTGCCTAACCATGCGCCCAGACCAATGACGCCCATGCCGTTAGATAGTGTGAAGGCATTGATAATGCCGTCCATACCACCACCGATCTGGGCCAGTCCGCTGATGCCCGTTAACCAGGTAACAGCCGCAGCCATACGGAACCACAGCAATGCAGTCGGTGCTACATATTTATTAATAGCAGCAGGACCTGGTCCGCCATTATCGGCTTCGGCTAATGCAGCCGCTACGCCAGGTACCTGGACGAAGTTAAAGTAGTAAAGCAGGCCAATCCAGGCTACGCCAGCGAGTACGTGGAGCCAGATAACAGCATTTAGACCGTTCAGGCCGTTACCCATGCCAAAAGCCACAGCCAGTGCCAGAACAACACCAACGGCTATTGTTCCTTTAATTGAAAGTAATGGATTCATAAATTTCCCCTTATCTATGTGTCACGATTGTCTTGAAATAACTGGGCGCTAAAGATAGAGCAGTGGCATGTATAATGCAACTGAAAATTACTGATGCTGAAAATTTTATTAATAAAAACAATATATTCCATACATAATAAAGTGTTTTTCTGCAATGAACCCCGTTGAGTTAAGTATATTTGCCAATCGAATCGAGGCGGTGTGCGATGAAATGGGTGCGGCGCTTCAGCGGGCTGCATTTTCACCGAACATTCGCGACCGGCTCGATTATTCCTGTGCGGTGTTCGACGCCCATGGCGAACTGTGTGCGCAGGCAGCACATATTCCGGTTCACCTGGGGAGCATGGCATTTGCCATGCGCGGTATTGTCGAAAGCGTTGACTGGCAGAATGGTGATATGGTCATTCTTAATGATCCCTACATGGGAGGCACTCATCTTCCTGATGTGACAGTGATTGCGCCTGTCTATATCAAGAAGAAAGTGCTCGGTTTTGTAGCAAACCGTGCACATCACGCTGATATTGGTGCCGAGCAGCCAGGCTCAATGCCGTTATCGACCAGCCTGCAACAAGAAGGGCTGGTGATACAGCCGCTGAAGCTGGTCGAGCGTGGCGTCATCAATGAAGCGCAATTGAACCGATTGATGGCGTCGATGCGCAATCCGGCCGAGTCAAAGGGTGACTTCAGTGCACAAATCGCCGCGAATCGCCGCGGACACAATCGTCTGATCGAGTTGATTGAGCAGATGGGAGCACGGCAATACGTCAATGCCCTTGCCGCGCTGAACGACTATGCCGAACAGCTCGCCATTTCATGCTTTAACGAGATTCCCGATGGAGAATACACTTTCAGCGATGAACTGGATGATGATGGGCTGGTGCACGCAGATATCGAGATAAAAGCCCGCATCGTTGTGACACAGGAAAAAGTGCATGTTGACTTCCATGGCACAAGCAGCCAGGTGCCTGGTAATGTAAATTGCCCCATTTCAGTCACGGCCGCCGCTGTCTTCTATGTGTTTCGTTGCCTGCTGCCACCACAGGCGCCTGCCTGTGCCGGCAGTTTCCGCCCGATCTCAATTTCTGCTGAAACCGGCAGCCTGTTGAATGCAAATTACCCCGCTGCGGTTGCGGCGGGTAATGTTGAAACCAGTACGCGCATTGTTGATGTG
>CAZRKQ010000244.1:0-20929 GCA_964600755.1 uncultured Thiotrichaceae bacterium | reverse complement strand
ATCGCCTGTATTACTTATGCGGACAAACCGCTATCGATGATGACGCTGACCAGCGGTATCCGGGGTTTAAGAAATACAAGGGAAATTCTCAAGAATGCGCGGTCTGTAACCAATGAGTCCAACCTGCTGGCAGCTGCCTTGCAGGCTCGACGGTTGCTGGGGCATCGAGCCCTGGTTGTGATATTGACTGATTTATCAAACGGTGACGATGCCTCCCAGTTCAGCCAGGCAGTGCGCTTGTTGAGTACAAAACACATGGTTGTAATTGCAAGCATTGATGATACAGAAATACAACGAATGCGCTGGTCGCAGGCATCGCACTGGATGGATCCCTATCGAAATTTTGCCGCACTCGAATATTGCCGTGAACGCCAGCTGACACAAATGAAATTGAAGCAGCATGGTGCATCAGTGATTACAGCGGCACCCGCAAAGCTGGACAAAGCAGTTCTGGATTATTACAGGGTGTTACGCCAGCGGGTTGCTGTTTGATTTATCGGGTCTTCCCCAAATACAGTGAGTTAAACAGATAAAAAGCTTTACCACAGAGGCACAGAGAACACCTAGATATTATCCGCCTGCCGCTACACGGCCCCGCAAAACACGCGAATGATGTTAAGTGTGAATAGATGCTATTTGATCTGCTTTTCACTGTCGGATTCATGATATAAGGCTATTGAACCGTTGGATGCCAGCAGTGAAAACGACATATGTCCACAGATAAACGCAGATGAACACAGATATTTAAACACTTAAAAACGCTTTCATCCGTGTTCATCTGCGTTTATCTGTGGATAATTTGTTTTTTGCTTTTAATAATTTGCATAGGGCCGTATAGCGGCAGGCGGATAAAATCTCTGTGCCTCTGTGGTAAAAAGCTTTTTATCTTTTTAACCACGGCAGTCCAAAAACCAGCAGCAACCAGAATATCAGTCCGGACGTAATGCCAACGACAATACGAAATGACAAGTCATATTGCGGGTCGGGTGATATATAGCCCTCGATCAAGCCGGCAACAACAAGGAAGGGTAGTGCGACAACCAGCACCTTCCCTGCATCGCTTGTAGCTTTGCGGAATGCCTGTTGACGTGTTTGTGTTCCGGGCCTGAGCAAAGCCTCACCGAGTTTTAATCCCATCGCACCTGCTATGCAGATAACGCTTAGTTCGACAACACCATGGGCGATGATGAATTTGAATAATTCGTCATCCAGGCCGTATTGCGCTGTAAACGCAAATACTCCACCTAGCATAAGACCGTTCAGGGTAATGATATAAAGCGTACCAAGGCCATAAAACGCACCGAGTGAAAAGGCAAAGATGGATACAGTGATGTTATTCGTCATCAGGCTTAAGGATAAGAGTGACGACGGCATGATATTTAACAAGCCGTCTGTCCAGAGTTCGCCTGATTGAACGCGATTGATCATTTCAGTCGATGCAAACAGGGTTGTCAGGTCCGGGAACGCGCTTATCAACAACCAGCCGAATATTATTGAGCCAATAAAAAGTGCAATTGTGTATAGCAGTAAATTCGACATGTTTCTTATCAGGGCGGGGGACTCAAAAGCAACGATGTCGCGTATGCGTAACAGGGTGTTGCCCGGTGCGCGGAAAATGAGCTGGTGACCTCTAAGAAACATGGTCTCCAGCCAGTGATGTATCCGGCTTCCCGGTATAGCCCGACGAGCCAGAGACAGGTCACTGACAAGCATGTGGAAGCCGCTGATTATTTTGCGTGGTTCTTCTATATCATCGGATTTTTTGTCACGGCTGATAAACAGGGTCTCCAGTTCACGCCACGTGGGTATACGCTGCTCCAGCCAGGTGCCCAGTGCCTGTTGTTCTGTATCATTATGAGACTCAGTCAAAATTATCGACCTGCCAGTTTTTCCAGGTGCGTTTTCAGCTGCGCCTGATCGTCCGTGAGAAATTCATCACCGATCTTTTTAAGGAAGTGCTGGCCGAGGTGTATTCGCTGTGGTTTATTCAGTTCTTGCCAGCGCTCCAGCAGTTCGAGCAAGAGATCATAATTTTCTGCCGACAGGCTGGAATTCAGCGACTGCTGGGCAACATCGGACAGGGACTGCTTAGACGTGAGTTTTTCATAAACAAGTAAGGTGCCGGCGGCAATATCGCCGATACGCACATGGTTTTTGGTGAAAATCGCAAACAGCAGGCCGACTGTATAAACGCCTGGCAGGCCATCAATCAGGCGAAAGATATTTCTGATAAGAATACTGCCGATGCCCGGGGTGAATCCTTCAAGTGTAATTATTCGCACACCCGCCATGCGCTTGCCTGGGGTACTGCCGTGCATGACGGTTTCCAGGATAGGATGATAGAAGAAATACACGATCACGGCTGGCAGAAAAACGACCCATGCAGCCGCGGCATTGGCAGTATCTTCTTCAAACATGGTTGAGAAAATCGAAATATCATAGAACAGGAAAGCCGCAAGGTATATCCACAGCAGCGCAACCAGCAAGCGTATATGCCAGTCTAGAACAAAAGCATAAGACCTTGCGCCTACACCGGCGATCTCCAGTGCATAGCTCATTGCATCTGCGCTGTTTACATATATCAGGTCGTTGACTTGGTTTTCTTCCATGTTTCAATTGCTTACAGTGATAAAAGTGACATGTTAAATAGGAGTATATGTTATTTTGAAATATTCACGCGCATGCAGGGAACGTTACTATACTCAGCTGTCTTGCTGATATTACGCTCAAGTCTGGATTGAAATTGCACTCGTAAAGCAGAGCCGTTAATCTTCGCGCATGTTCAATCACGCAAGCAGATTGTTTTGAATTCGGATATTCTGAAATTTCTTCGCTCCATGCTGAGCAGCTTGCGTGATCTTGCTCCGATCATCCTGGTCATTACTTTTTTTCAGATTTTTGTCCTGCAGCAGCCACCGGATAATGTTGCCAGTCTGTTAGTCGGAACATTATTCGTTGTAATGGGGCTTACCTTCTTTATTTATGGCCTGGAAATGGGTTTGTTCCCGATTGGTGAATCCATGGCACATGCTTTCGCCAAAAAAGGTAGCGTGTTCTGGCTACTGACATTCGCCTTTGCGCTCGGCTTTGGCACAACGGTTGCCGAGCCCGCTTTAATTGCGATTGCTGAAGAGGCGGCCGAAGTCGCCGCCGATTCAGGGCACCTTGCGCCCACCGAGGAGGCCATGGAAGCATATGCAACGGGCCTGCGCTATACCGTTGCACTTTCAGTTGGCGTAGCCATCATGATAGGTGTGCTGAGGATACTGCTCAACTGGTCGATACATTACATGATCATGGCCGGTTATATCATCGTGATCATCGTGACTTCGTTTGCGCCGGCAGAAATAATAGGTATTGCCTATGATTCGGGCGGTGTAACCACATCGACCATCACGGTGCCGCTGGTGACGGCACTAGGTATCGGGCTTGCATCTTCTATCAGCGGGCGTAACCCGATGGTTGACGGTTTTGGCCTGATCGCGTTTGCATCATTGTTGCCTATCATTTTCGTGCTTATTTATGGAGTCCTGATCTGATGGAGTTGATCACAGATCTTTTATCTCTTTTCCTTGAGACCATGCTTGATGTATTGCCGATAGCGGCCATCATCTTTGGCTTTCAGTTTTTTATCATAAGAAAACCCATTCCGAATCTGAAAAAGGTCCTGATCGGTCTGTTCTATGTGTTAATTGGTATCACACTGTTTCTTGTGGGTCTTGAGCAGGCATTGTTTCCACTTGGACGCCTGATGGCAGAACAGCTAACGGATCCCGCGTTTATGCACGGGGTCAAATCAGTTGCGGATGAATTCAACTGGCAGGATTATTTCTGGGTATACCTTTTTGCCTTTGCTATAGGTATGAGTACCACTATTGCCGAACCTTCGTTGATAGCAGTCGCAATCAAGGCGGAGGAAGTGTCCGGTGGAGCGATAGGAACATGGGGACTGCGTATCGCTGTTGCCCTTGGTGTTGCTATCGGAATAGCACTGGGAACCTATCGCATTGTTAGCGGTACACCACTGCATTATTACATTATGGCCGGTTACGTGGTTGTCATTATCCAGACGTTTTTTGCGCCCAGGCTGATTGTGCCATTAGCTTATGACTCTGGTGGCGTTACGACATCGACAGTTACAGTGCCATTGGTAGCTGCCCTGGGTCTTGGCCTGGCAGAATCTGTACCCGGTCGCAGTCCCCTGATTGATGGTTTCGGCCTGATCGCATTTGCCAGTCTGTTTCCAATAATTTCAGTAATGGCCTATGCGCAGCTGTCGGAATTAAGGGTAAAACGAGAGAAGAAGAAACGCGAGAAGGAAGGATGAGCGTTATAGCGATTGAAGCAGGAATATGAAATTGAAAGTATCAATGAGAGAGTGTTCAGAGAATTTGTCAACTATGTATATAGCAGGGGGTGTGTTATGCATTTTAAATTATTAATCGCTTTTGTTGAGGACAAGATGACAGATAAGGTTATGGATGCCGCCAGGCATTCAGGTGCCACGGGTGCCACTGTAATCAACAATGCACGCGGTGAGGGTCTGTTGCAGAGCAAAACATTTTTTGGTCTGTCACTGGAAACACAACGTGACGTTGTTCTGTTCCTGGTTGAGAAACACCTTAGCCGCACTATTCTGGAAAAGATATGCGAGGTTGGTGAATTTGAATCTTCGCCAGGCAGTGGTATTGCCATCCAGATTGATGTTGAAGATGCCGTTGGTGTTTCTCATCAGATCGAGAAACTGGAAACTGTAGTGGAGACCGAGATATGAGCGATAAACAAATAACACGCGTACACGACGTGATGAAGACCGATTTCGACCTGGTCGATGGCCGCATGACCGTCATGCAAGCGCTGAACAAGATGAAGCATGTTGAGACCAAGTCATTGATTGTAGACAAGCGCCATGTAGACGACGAGTACGGCATGCTGTTGTTGTCAGATGTGGCCAAGAAGGTAATTGGCATGGACCGTTCTCCAGAGCGGATAAACGTCTATGAAATAATGTCGAAGCCTGTTCTGGCGGTTGATTCTTGTATGGATATTCGCTATTGCGCACGTTATTTCGAGCGTTTTGGCCTGTCACGTGCGCCAGTAATAGACAATGGAAAAGTGGTTGGGATCGTCAGCTATACCGATATGGTGTTGAAAGGTCTGGTCAAGTTTGATGACTTAGAAGACTGAGTCATGCCTGCTGGCCGCTTCCAGTGTGTTGCGCAGTAATACCGCAACTGTCATCGGGCCCACGCCCCCGGGTACCGGTGTAATCCAGGCAGCACGTTCAGAGGCGCTGGCGAAATCCACATCACCGGTAAGGGTGCCATCTTCACGCCGGTTGATGCCGACATCGATGACCGTGGCGCCAGGTTTAATCCACTCACCTTTCACGATGCCGGGTTTACCGACAGCAACAACCAGAATATCAGCCCTGCCGACATGTGCTTCGAGATCAGTGGTGAAGCGGTGGCAAACCGTTATCGTGGCACCGGCGAGTAACAGTTCAAGGCACATGGGGCGCCCCACAATATTGGAAGCGCCAACTATAACGGCGTGGCGTCCTTTGTAAATTTCGCCAATATGATCGAGCAGCATAATGATGCCCCATGGTGTACAGGGGCGTAGCAGCGGGTTGCGCTGGGTCAGGCGACCTATATTGTATGGATGAAAACCATCGACATCCTTATCAGGATGAATAGCATCAATCACGATGGCTTCGTTAATCTGCTCGGGTAAAGGCAGCTGAACAAGAATGCCGTCAATCGAATCATTGTCATTCAGTTCTTCTATCAGGGTCAGTAGCTGTTGCTGGCTGGTATTAGCAGGAAGATCGTAAGCACTCGAGATGATGCCGGCATGCTCGCAGGCCTCACGTTTTTTGCGGACGTAGACCTGGGATGCGTGATCCTCACCAACCAGCACGACAGCCAGCCCTGGTGCGCGGTGCCCCTTGCTGATTCGGTTGGCTATATCTTCACGAACAGTTTCGCGAATTTCAGCAGCTATTTGCTTTCCGTCGATGATCTTGGCGGACATACTTTCTCTGCCTGTTTTGTGGGTGGGCGATTCTCTCATGTCGACTGCTATTGCCACAAGATAATTGTTATTATTTGATCATCTTACGAGACCCTCATATGGGGCCAGCACACGGCGCTTTGCGGCCAAATCTTGACCGCTCGAAGTACACCGCGTATCATCCCGCCTCTTGTGTTCAGGTGCTAGGAACTAGGCTCTGGATGCTAGGAATAGAACAAAGTAGGGTGGGCGATGCCCACCTGCGAAGGCAGGGGCTAGGGACGAGTAAGTACAGGGACTAGGGGCTAGGAAAACCTGTAGCCTGGATGTAGCGCAGCGAAATCCGGGGATAGTATCAGGTTGGCATATAGCTAACCTACAAATGAACAACACGGGGTATAGCGCAGTCTGGTAGCGCGCCTGCTTTGGGAGCAGGATGTCGGGAGTTCGAATCTCTCTACCCCGACCAAATTCAGGATCTAGCTACTAGGTTCTAGGTACTAGGAAATAGCATGAGATTAGTTAACCTAGTACCTAGTCCCCAGTTACTAGAACCTTATAATAGCGCCCGTAGCTCAGCTGGATAGAGCATCGGCCTTTAAGCGTGCACCAAAGTGTGCATTTAGGAGCCTTTACAGGAAATTGACCATTTTCGGTGAACCTGTAAAGTGGATCGCACTGTATCGGGGAAACCTTAGCAGCTGGAAATGTATCCAGGCTGATGGCAATCCCGAGGAAACCTGCGTCACGGGCGGCATCTGGGATCCGTAGAGACTATACGTGCGACACCTGTGATGGTGAAGAGATAGTCCAGACCACAAACCCAATTGATATACTGGGGCGTCGAAAGGCGTAGTTGGTAAGCTAAGCCGAGGGTCGCAGGTTCAAATCCTGCCGGGCGCGCCATACAATTTGAATAAATGGAATAATATTTTGTGCAGTTGGTAGGGTGGGCTCCGCCCACCATAATGCTTTTATATCAAGCGAGGCAGGACGCCGCAGCGCCATGATGTGATTTATAGAACAATGGTGGGTGTAGCTCAGTTGGGTGAGCTGGAACCGAAAGTCCAGTGGACTTTCGCAGTTCAGCGAACGCCAGACAGGAGTCTGGCCGGTACTCACTCGATGCGAAGCGAGGCAGGACGCCGCAGCGCCATGATGTGGTTTATAGAACAATGGTGGGTGTAGCTCAGTTGGTAGAGCCCTGGATTGTGATTCCAGTCGTCGTGGGTTCAAATCCCATCACTCACCCCAAATTCGCGTGTATTTGCGCACGCGTATATAGATTGTCGCGAAGCGACACCTTATAGTTAAATCCGTTTTTTCGGAAGCTATTAAATGAATGTCTCCGGCATACATAAATCCGTGCCTGGAGCTGTACACAATTGCGGGTCATTAGCTCAGCTGGTAGAGCAGGAGACTCTTAATCTCTTGGTCCGGGGTTCGAATCCCTGATGACCCACCAAATAAAAAAAGCCCCTGAAAAGGGGCTTTTTTTATTTGTGCGTTTTCAGGGCGAGAACGCCGGTTGGGTTCGACTAATTTTGTCTGGAACAAGATTGAACGCGCGAAGCGCGGCCCGGAGGGCGAGCCACAGGGATGTGGCGAGTAATCCCTGATGACCCACCAAATAACAAAGCCCCTTATACGGGGCTTTTTTATTTGTGTGTCTTCAAAGTGAGAAGCCCGGTGGGTTCAACAAAAATCGCCGGGAGCGATTTTGAACGTACGCAGTACGGCCCGAAGGGCGAGTCTCAAGGATGAAGCGAGTTACCCCTTGACCCAGCAATTTCAGAACCCGTGTTCTGCGGGTTTTTTTTCAAGTGATTGTAAATTACATTCAGTGATTACGAGGGAATATCGTCATGAATTGATCTTTAGCAAAGTTTTGCAATGCGGTAGTGTTACTCTATTGACCGGTGTTCTGTTCAATCCTGAATACGAGAAATTGCTATACAGGCCATATACGAAAATACATCTCTGGAGAATAATGTGTTATGAAGAGGGATCATGTTGCCCTGAACTGGTTGTTGTTTATATCTACGATCTTGATGTTGCTGGCCAAAGGCGCTTTCGCTGCAGATTGCCCCGCTGACATCAAGGCTGTCACAAATACAGACCTTAAAGTGCCTGTTGAAGTGCTGTCTCTTCGCGTCAAGCCTTTGACCAAATGCGAGCTGGAAGCAGAAGCACAGGCATGGCTTTTGTTGTTGCAGAAAAAAGTCACTGAAATCAGCGACGCTGAAGTAGCAGCGATCTACAAGAAGGAAGAGATAAAAAAGGCCAAGAAAGTTGAGAAAGCGCTGAAAGAAGTGGCAGAAGCAAAAGAAGGAACAGGCCGTGAAGAATCCAGGGAGGCAGCCGAGGAAGCAAAACAGGCTTTGCAGGAAGTGAAGGAGGTTGAAAAAAAATCCACGCAGGATGCCTCGGTACAAAAGGCCATAAAGGCTGCCGAAACCAAGGCAAAGGAAAAGGAAAAGGAAAAGGGTAAAACTATAGCGGTATCTGACAAAACAAAAGAAGCCAAGGCCGATGTTAAAACCGCACTGATCAAGCATGTCACTGATCTGATGGCGGAAAGAACAGCACTTATCGACCGCTTTAATGTTGTACTGGCTGCATTAACAGCCAAAGGCGGCGAAACCAAGGAATATGATACATACATCAAAGCTGTTTCTGGCATCAAGGTTGATGTTACTGATGCGAGTGCGACCTGGACAACGATCACTGGCTGGTTGATGTCACCAGAGGGTGGTTTCCGCTGGGCGGTAAACATTGTCCAGTTTTTTGTCATTGTGATCGTGTTTTATCTGCTGTCGATCGTTGCAGGTAAAGCGACTCAAAAAGCGCTTTCAAAGTCGAAGACTTTCTCATCGTTATTGCGTGAATTCCTGGTGATGAGTTCTCGTCGGCTTATATTGTTTATCGGCTTCTTTGTAGGCCTGTCTGCCCTTGAGGTTAATATTGGACCCGTGCTTGCAATTATCGGTGCTGCCGGTTTTGTGATTGCATTTGCATTGCAGAATTCTCTCAGTAACTTTGCCAGTGGCATTCTGATGCTGATTTATCGGCCATTTGATATTGGAAACACGATTAATGTTGCGGGTGTGCTTGGCAAGGTAGAATCAATGAACCTGCTGTCTACACAATTAAGAACACCAGATAACCAGCAGGTAATTGTTCCCAATAATTCGGTGTGGGGTGATGTCATTACCAACGTTACCGGCATTTCACAGCGTCGAGTAGATCTGGTGTTCGGTATCGGATATAGCGATGATATAGATAAGGCGCAGAAGATACTGGAAGAGATTGTAAGCGGGCATGAGCTTGTTCTGAAAGAGCCGGAAGCAATTGTGAAACTGCATGAACTTGCAGATTCATCGGTTAATTTTATTTGCCGTCCATGGGCCAAGCCTGAAAATTACTGGAATGTTTACTGGGATATTACGCGTGAGGTCAAACGCCGCTTTGATGCTGAAGGTGTTTCTATACCGTTTCCACAGCGTGATGTTCATCTCTATCAGGAAACAACGTAAAACATCTATTGTCATAGAGTCTTATATGTAAATGACAATGTGACGCTGGTTAGGAATATGCTCAAAAAACGTATCAGACTATTTATTATCTTTCTCATTATCGTTGCTGCTATCGCGGTACTGGTGGTCTGGTTAGGCCGGGAAAAGCCGGTTGAGGTATTAGTAAAAAAAGTTGATGTCGGTTCTGTGCAGGAAACGGTTGCCAATACCCGCGCAGGTACCATCGAAGCTTGTCGTCGTGCAGGTATATCACCCTCTATTGGTGGGCAGATTTCGAGCTTACCGGTAAAGGAGGGCGATATTGTCGAACAGGGGCAGGTCCTGATGGAATTGTGGAACGAAGATATACTAGCTCAGTATGAATTGGCTAAAAGCGAAGCCAAGGCGGCAAACGCAAATGCAAACCAGGTTTGTGTTAGAGCGGAGGTTGCTAAGAGGGAATCCGAGCGGCAGAAAAAGCTGGAGAAGAAAAACCTTAGTTCTGAAGAAGCGGTTGACAGGGCAGATGGAGAGGCACGCGCTCAAAAAGCTGCCTGTAATGCAGCCAGGGCAACATCGGAAGTAAGTAAAGCCAAACTGAAAGTAATACAGGCAGAGCTTGAGCGATCACGTTTAAGTGCTCCGTTTGCGGGTATCGTTGCTGAAGTTAATGGCGAGATTGGAGAATTCGTTACGCCATCACCAGTGGGCATTCCTACGCCGCCTGCCGTTGACCTGATGGATATAAGCTGCCTTTATGTTTCAGCGCCCATCGATGAAGTGGATGCACCACGCATACGAATCAACATGAAAGCGAACATATCACTTGATGCGTTAGCCGGTGAGATATTCAGCGGTAAAGTGAAACGCATAGCGCCTTATGTGCTGGAGGTTGAGAAGCAGGCACGGACGGTAGATGTAGAAGTGGATTTTATGTGCCAGCAGGATTGCGAAAATATGCTGCCGGGTTACAGTGCTGATGTCGAGGTTGTGCTTGATGAAAAGGACAGTGTATTAAGAATTCCGACGGAAGCAATCCTGGAAGGCAACAAGGTGTTGGTGTTTACTGCGGACAACCTGCTCGAGCAACGTGAAATCAAAACCGGCTTGAGTAACTGGGAATGGACACAGTTAACGGAAGGATTGTCAGAAGGCGATGAGGTTGTTGTCTCAGTTGAACGTGAAGGCGTTGAGGACGGTGTTCTTGCCAGGCGTGACACTAAAGAATGATTATTCACAATGATTGAACTGGCCGAAATCCACCGTGATTTTCTGGTGGGCGACCAGGAAGTGCATGCGCTTGATGATGTGACCCTGACTATTGAATCCGGCGAGTATGTTTCAATCATGGGGCCTTCCGGCTCTGGCAAATCAACACTGCTCAATCTGCTTGGCTTGCTGGACCGTCCCAGTTCAGGTACGTATAGCCTTAATGGGCAGGATGTCACTTCGCTTAGCGATATAGAGCAGGCACAGGTGCGCAACCGTGAAATCGGTTTCGTGTTTCAGATGTTTCATCTCGTCCCCCGGCTCACGGCTGCTGAGAATGTTGAGCTGCCGCTGATACTTGCAGGCATGTCGCCAGAAGAACGCAGGCCGAAGGTTACTGGCGCGCTTGACGATCTCGGCCTGACTGATCGCAGTCATCATAAACCGGACCAGCTTTCCGGCGGACAACGCCAGCGTGTGGCAATTGCGCGTGCAACTGTAACTGAACCCAAAGTTCTACTCGCCGATGAGCCTACCGGTAATCTCGATCATAAATCAGGCACGGATGTGATCCGTATTCTCGAGCAACTGAATGAGCGCGGTATCACGCTTATTATGGTCACGCATGATCAGGAAATGGGTCAGCGCGCAAGGCGTCAACTGCGCATGATGGACGGACGCATGCACAGTGATGTTTCGAATAGTGCTCAAACTAACCCGGATCATGGCGCTTCATAGTCCTGACATTGCCTGGTTTTCATGGAGCGCACTACGCGGCTATCCAACACGGACATTCCTGATGCTGATTGCCATGGCGATTGGTGTGTCAGCAGTTGTGGTGCTTACATCACTGGGTGAGGGTGCGCGTCTTTATGTCATGGACAGATTCGCATCACTTGGCACCAACCTGGTTATTGTATTCCCGGGGCGTTCTGAAACTGCCGGCATTAATCCGACCACAATGGTGGGTGAGACACCGCGTGACCTGACGCTGAACGATGCGCTTGCTTTAACACGCAGTTACAACGTTAGAAGAATTGCGCCGATTAATGTTGGTTCTGCTGATGTCAGTTATTTAAGTCGTTCGCGTGAAGTCATTGTTCTGGGTACCAATCATGAGATGCTGGCTATTCGACATTGGGAGTTATCACAAGGGAAGTTTTTACCGGCAATAGATCTCGACCGGGCTTCGCCGGTAACCGTGATTGGCAGCAAGATACGCGATGAATTGTTCGGTGCAGAACGTGCATTGGGTAAATGGGTGCGTATTGGTGATCGCCGTTTTCGCGTCATCGGCGTTATGGGCTCGGAAGGGCGTTCAATCGGAGTTGATATCCAGGAAACTATCCTGATACCGATTGCATCGGCTCAGCAAATCTTTAATACCTCTTCTGTATTCCGAATTCTGGTGGAAGCAAAGACCCGCGATGCAATAGAACCGGTTAAACAGTTCATTATTGATACATTGCAGGAAAGACACCAGGGGAAAAAAGATGTCACTGTGATCACGCAGGATGCCGTGCTTGCGACATTCGATCGTATACTCGGAGCGTTGACATTTGCTGTCGGTGGTATCGCCGCAATCAGTCTGGCAGTGGCTGGTATTTTGATAATGAACGTGATGCTGGTGGCGGTGTCGCAGCGTACCGCTGAGATTGGTTTACTGAAAGCGCTCGGCGCATCACCGAGACAGATTATTGTCCTTATTCTTGCCGAAGCGTTTTTATTGTCCTCTATGGGTGCCATTGCCGGGTATTTACTGGGCCAGCTGGGTAGCTGGTCTATACGCTATGCCTTTCCTGAACTTCCTGCATATGCACCTGCATGGGCTGTTGTAGTTGCACTGGTGGTAGCAGTAATCACCGGGCTTTTATTCAGCTTGATGCCTGCACGCCATGCTGCACGGCTGGACCCGGTGCTGGCATTGTCCGGGCGTTAGCCCGCATATTACACGAAGGCGGGCGTACAATGATTGATCGTGGACTCTATTACAAGAAGTTACAGTCAATTATATGGGTACTAAGCTGTTACAGATTGTCCTATTTGGTTTTATGAACAAGCTGGCGTCGCATCCTGGACGATCCCCCTTGATTCATAGCTATGACTATGAATCCGCGGGCGATCGCCCAACCTGCTTTGCCAGCTTGCCCATAAAATCCAAATCCTTCATGCAATATGCGGGCAAATACAATGCGTACGAATGATTTCCTTAATTTGACCGGTACCTCACTGATTGCACACCGCATGCGCAGTTTCCTCACAGCGCTTGGTATTGCGGTTGGTATTGCAGCAGTCGTGCTGCTGACATCGATTGGTGAAGGTGTGCATCAGTTCGTACTTTCTGAGTTCACCCAGTTTGGCACCACCCTGGTCGGTATAAATCCCGGCAAAGCCACCACATCCGGTGGCAGTGTGGGCATGTTCGGCACCGAGCGTCCCCTGACAATTGAAGATTCCGAGGCATTGAAACGCTTGCCGTTTGCACGTGCGGTGGTGCCATTTGTGCAGGGTAATGCCGAGGTGGAAGCTGACAATCGACGCCGCCGGACGACGATTTATGGCGCAGGTTCGCAGTGGCCAGAAGCATTCAGTATGCGGGTCAAGTCAGGACGCTTTTTACCCGATGATGATCCCGTTGCGCCGCGAGCCTTCGCCGTGCTCGGGAGTAAATTACGCCAGGAGCTGTTCGGTGACCGCAGTCCGCTGGGGCAGCGAATCACTATCGGTGGCAGCCGCTATCGCGTGATAGGCGTGATGGAGTCCAAGGGTACAGTGCTGGGATTTGATCTTGATGATACCGTTTATATACCGGCGGCACGTGCACTGAGTCTTTTCAATAACGATACCCTGTTTGAAATTGACGTGCTGTATGACGAGGAGATGCCGGTTGATAAAGTTGTTGATGGTATAAAAAGCGTACTCGAGGCCCGGCATGGCAAGGACGATGTCACCATTACAACCCAGGAACAAATGCTGGATGTGCTCGGTTCGGTACTGGATGTTTTAACTTTTGCCGTCGGCGCCATCGGTGGCATTTCATTACTGGTCGGTGCAATAGGTATTGTTACTATCATGACAATCGCCATCAACGAACGGACCAATGAAATAGGCTTATTGCGCGCGCTGGGCGCAAAACAGTCGCAGGTGCTCAGTCTTTTTCTGGGCGAGGCGATAGTGCTCGCTGCTATCGGCGGATTGAGCGGCCTCGCGCTGGGTATCGGTATTGCTCAGTTGCTGCATCTTGTATTACCGGCGCTCCCGGTACACACACCGATACTTTATGTGGTGCTTGCAGAAGTAATAGCAGTGGTGATTGGTATGGCAGCCGGTGTGCTGCCAGCAAGACGAGCTGCTTTGCTTGACCCGGTTGAGGCATTGAGATCCGAGTAAGCTGTTCATTAATATACAGATACAAGATTATTAATAAGCCCGCATAAGGCGGGCTTTTTTGATAAGATTCGGCCCCAAGTTTGCGAGAGTGGCGGAATTGGTAGACGCGCTGGTTTTAGGTACCAGTGTCTTTGACGTGAGAGTTCGAGTCTCTCCTCTCGCACCAAATACACAATTAAATCAGAGATTTCCGAGGTTATTATGCAGGTGTCAGTGGAAGCGGGTGAGGGTCTCGAGCGCAAGCTGAAAATACAGATTCCTACCGAAACAGTGGATATGCAGGTCGAGAGCCGGCTCAAGTCAATGCTACCGCGTGTAAAAATAGACGGTTTCCGTCCGGGCAAAGTGCCGTTCAAAGTCGTCAAGCAGCATTACGGTGACCAGGTTTTTCAGGAAGTGGCTGGCGAATTGATCCAGAACTCGTTCCGCGATGCCCTCACCCAGGAGAATCTGAACCCGGCAGGTGACCCATCCATTTCAACCGATGGCATCAAGCCGGGTGAGCCCCTCGAATTTACCGCTACATTTGAAATTTATCCTGAGGTGGAGCTGGTGCCGGTTGCCGGCATGAAGCTGGAAAAGATCAAGTCAGCAGTGACCGATGCCGATGTCGATAAAATGATTGATACCCTGCGCAAACAGCGCTCCAGCTGGACTGAAGTAGAGCGAGCTGCCGGTGATGGCGACAAGGTTGTTGTCAACTTCAAGGGCATGATCGATGGCGAGGCGTTTGAAGGCGGAACTGCTGACAGTGTGCCGGTAGTCATTGGTTCCGGCTCGATGATTCCTGGTTTTGAGCAGAACCTTGCCGGTCTTAAAGCTAACGATGAAACGACTTTCAAGGTTAATTTCCCTGATGATTACCAGGCTGAGCACCTTGCGGGTAAGGAAGCTGAATTTGAGGTCACTGTAAAAGCGGTCGAGGAAGCTACATTGCCGGAAATCGATGAGGAGTTTGCCAGGGCGTTCGGTGTTGAAGATGGTAGCACTGAGAAATTACGTGAAGATATCCGCGGCAACATGGAACGCGAGCTTAAGAAAGCTATTGGTGTCTTTATAAAAGATGAGGTTATGGAACAGCTGCTGGAAAAGAATCCGATCGATGTTCCCGCTGCGATCGTTAGCCAGGAGGCAGAAACATTACAGAAGCAGACAGCGGCCCAGTTACCTGGATCAGAGCAGCCTGTTGAAGCTTATATGGGCGATGCAAAGCGCCGCGTTAAGCTTGGCCTGATACTGGCAGAAGTCGTAAAAACGGCTGCAATCCAGCCCGATGCAGAAAAAGTTCGTGAACGCGTTGAAGCCATGTCGAAAGATTATGAAGACCCGGGCGAATTTGTCCGCTATTATCAGAGTAACCCGCAGTTATTAAGGGGCATCGAAACGCTGGTAATGGAAGACATGGTAGTTGACTGGATTGTAGACCAGGCCGAGGTTAATGAAACTGAACGTACATTTGATGATCTAATGAATGCGGCAAAATAAATCAGCTATATAAGCTATATATAAGCTGTATCCAAAATAATTCACAGGTAACTGAAATGCAACATAAAGATCACTCTGAAGGAGCGCTGAACACCAAGGCGCTGAATCTTGTCCCTATGGTCGTCGAGCAGACTTCACGTGGTGAACGTTCATACGATATTTATTCACGTTTGCTCAAGGAGCGAGTGATTTTCGTGGTCGGGCCTGTTGATGATCACATGGCCAACCTGGTGGTTGCACAGTTGCTGTACCTGGAATCAGAAAACCCTGACAAGGATATATCGCTCTACATCAACTCACCTGGTGGTGTCGTTACTGCAGGGCTGGCTATTTACGACACCATGCAGTTCGTAAAACCGGACATCAGCACCTTGTGTGTCGGCCAGGCAGCCAGCATGGGCGCAGTTTTGCTGGCCGGTGGCTGCAAGGGCAAGCGCTATTGCCTGCCGCACTCACGCGTGATGATTCATCAGCCGCTGGGCGGTTTCCAGGGGCAGGCCTCGGATATCGATATTCATGCGCGTGAGATCCTCAAAATTCGCGACCAATTGAATAAGATCTTGTCTGATCATACTGGCCAACCTATTGAAAAGATAGGAGATGATACCGAAAGAGATAATTTTATGAGCAGCTCGGATGCAGCAGAGTATGGAATTATCGACGAAGTGCTAAATACCCGCGCTTAATGGGTTAAAAATACGCTTGAGTTGCTGTATTTTGGCAGTTTGATACGAAAAATGGCTAATTTGTCAGGAAATGCCTGATGAAATTATCGAAGTGCGCTATTGTCTATATAATATCGTAACCTTCGTAAAAACTTGCAAGCGCCATGCGAAATTGGCAATGTAGAGTTTAGCCAGAACTAAGGGGTATTCATGAGCGACGACAATAACCATTCAGGTAACGATACCGAAAAGCTTCTGTATTGCTCTTTTTGTGGCAAAAGTCAGCATGAAGTCAAGAAGCTGATTGCCGGACCTTCAGTTTATGTCTGTGATGAATGTGTCGAGCTGTGCAATGACATCATTCGTGAAGAGATGGAAGAGGAATCCACCACTGCGATTCGAAAATTACCCACCCCGCAGGAAATCAATGGCATTCTGAATGATTACGTGATTGGTCAGGAAACTGCCAAGAAGGTGTTGTCAGTCGCGGTCTATAATCACTACAAGCGCCTTGAAGTCAAGCACAAGAAAGACGACATCGAACTTTCAAAAAGTAATATCCTGTTGATCGGTCCCACCGGCTCGGGTAAGACCTTGCTGGCTGAAACCATGGCGCGTTTACTCAATGTGCCTTTCACTATCGCTGATGCGACAACATTAACCGAGGCCGGTTATGTTGGTGAGGACGTTGAAAACATCATTCAGAAACTTCTGCAGAAATGTGATTATGACGTTGAAAAAGCACAGACCGGTATTGTTTATATCGATGAGATAGACAAGATCTCGCGCAAGTCAGATAACCCTTCTATTACCCGTGATGTATCGGGTGAGGGTGTGCAGCAGGCATTACTCAAACTGATTGAAGGCACCATTGCTTCTGTTCCGCCTCAAGGTGGGCGCAAGCATCCGCAGCAGGAGTTCCTGCAGGTCGATACTGCAAAGATACTATTCATATGCGGTGGCGCATTCTCAGGTCTCGACAAGGTTGTCAGAGACCGCTCGGATCAAAGCGGCATCGGTTTCGGTGCGCAGGTACGCAGCAAGGATAATCAATTGAGCCCCTCCGAAGTGCTCGCCAACCTGGAAGCCGATGATCTGATACAGTACGGATTGATCCCGGAATTTGTTGGCCGTCTACCAGTTGTTGCTACGCTCGAGGAACTGGATGAGGATGCCCTGGTTACCATCCTGAAAGAGCCTAAAAACGCGCTCGCCAAACAGTATTCGAAAATGATCGAAATGGAGGGTTGTGAACTTGAATTGCGCGATGATGCCTTGAGGGCGATCGCACGCAAGGCAATGGCGCGCAAAACAGGCGCTCGTGGTCTGCGTACTATTCTGGAAAATGTATTACTCGATACCATGTATGACCTGCCATCACAGGAAGATGTCGCCAAAGTGGTTATCGATGAGTCTGTCATTGAGGGGGTCAACAAGCCCTTCCTCGTTTATGAAGGTGGTGACAGCCTTCAGGCGTCACAAGAAAAATAATAAACGGCAGGCGCAGACTTGAAGTCTTCGGATCTGTCCACATAATCAAGGAAACAACCTTACTGAGGCACCTATGGCCACTGCTACTGATCAGAACGATTTGAATTCCCCTGCGACTGAAGTACCCGTATTACCACTTAGAGATGTTGTGGTTTATCCACACATGGTTATCCCTTTGTTTGTCGGCCGTGAAAAATCCATTCAGGCGCTCGATGCTGCTATGCAGGACAGCAAGCAGATTCTTCTGGTTGCACAAAAAAGTGCGGATATCGATGAACCAGCAATCGATGATGTGCATGAAATAGGCACCATGGCAACCATACTGCAGCTGCTGAAGCTGCCTGACGGTACCATCAAGGTTCTGGTTGAAGGCGTGCAGCGAGCACGTGTCAATAACCTCAGGGAGGGTGATCACTTTTTCGTGGCCGGATATACGCTACTCGAAAACGAAGCATCAGTTGATGACAAGGAACTGGAGATTCTTTCCAGGTCAATCCTGGGCGTATTTGATCAATACGTGAAACTGAACAAAAAGGTGCCGGCTGAAATTCTTACCTCGCTGTCAGGTATAGATGAACCATCACGCATGTCAGATACCATTGCAGCGCACATGTCGTTAAAACTCGATGAAAAACAGAAGATTCTCGAGATTATCAATGTGCATGAAAGACTTGAGTACTTGATGAAACTGATCGATGGTGAAATTGATTTGCTGCAAATCGAAAAACGCATCCGTGGACGTGTCAAGCAGCAGATGGAGAAGAGCCAGCGTGAGTACTATCTGAACGAACAAATGAAGGCCATCCAGAAGGAACTGGGTGATATGGAAGACGCGCCCAATGAAGTCGAGGAGCTGGAGCAGCGCATCGAGAATGCTGGTATGCCCAAGGACGCCAAGAAGAAGGCAATCAATGAACTCAACAAGCTGAAAATGATGTCGCCGATGTCGGCAGAGGCAACTGTCGTGCGCAACTACATCGACTGGCTTGCAGACTGTCCTTGGAAGAAAAAATCCAAAATCAGTAACGATTTGAGCAAGGCAGAGCAGATACTGAACGACGACCACTATGGTCTGGAGAAGGTCAAGGAACGAATCCTTGAGTATCTTGCCGTACAGCAACGTGTTAAAAAACTGAAAGGCCCGATTCTCTGTCTTGTTGGGCCTCCGGGTGTAGGTAAAACCTCATTGGGACAATCTATCGCGCGCGCGACTAACCGTAAATATACGCGCATGGCCCTGGGTGGTGTACGCGATGAATCAGAAATTCGCGGTCACCGCAGGACCTATATCGGTTCCTTGCCTGGCAAGGTAATCCAGAACCTGAGCAAGGTGGGTACGCGCAATCCATTGTTCCTGCTCGACGAAATAGACAAGATGGCAGCAGATTTCAGAGGTGATCCGGCATCGGCACTGCTTGAAGTGCTCGATCCGGAGCAGAACCACACATTTGCAGATCATTATCTTGAAGTTGATTTCGATTTGTCGGATGTCATGTTTGTTGCCACTGCCAACAGCATGAATATTCCTGCTCCACTGCTTGATCGTATGGAAGTCATCCGCTTGCCGGGTTATACCGAGGATGAAAAAGTAGCAATAGCGCGTAACTTTCTTTTGCCCAAGCAGATGGAGAACAATGGCCTGAAAGATAATGAGTTGCAGGTCAGCGATACTGCACTGCATGATATCGTGCGCCTGTACACGCGTGAAGCCGGTGTGCGTAGCCTTGAGCGTGAAATCGCCAAGATTTGCCGCAAGGTAGTAAAGAACGCGGTACTTAAGCCAACAGACAAGGCGACTTCGGTTACTGCACGTAATCTGGAGAAATATCTTGGCGTTCATCGCTTCCGCTATGGTGAGGCCGAGGAAAATGATCAGGTTGGCCTGGTAAATGGTCTTGCCTGGACAGAAGTCGGCGGTGAATTGCTTACCATTGAATCAGCTGTTGTGCCAGGTAAAGGCAAACTGTCTTTTACCGGTCAGCTGGGTGATGTCATGCAGGAGTCTATCCAGGCTGCAATGACTGTAATGCGTAGCCGTTCAGCAACACTGGGTCTTGAACCGGATTTTCAGGATGACATAGACATTCATATCCATGTACCCGAAGGTGCAACACCAAAAGACGGCCCAAGTGCTGGTATCGGCATGTGTACGGCAATTGCATCTGTACTGACTGGTATACCCGTACATGCCAATGTCGCGATGACGGGGGAAATTACTTTACGCGGTGAGGTGCTTCCGATCGGCGGCTTGAAAGAGAAATTGCTGGCTGCCCACAGGGCTGGAATCGAGACGGTTATGATCCCTGAGGAAAACAGAAAAGACCTGGTTGAAATGCCGAAGAATATTCTGGCCAAACTTGACATCAAACCGGTTCGCTGGATTGATGAAGTGCTGGAAGTGGCATTAGTAGAACTGCCGACTCCACTTGAAGAAAAGTCGGCAAGTAACAGAAAAGCAAGCAATCAGGGAAAAGGCAAAAAGAACAGGGATAGTGTTCGCCATCATTAACCATTAGTATTACATAATAAACACATGCAATAGCACAAACTATTGCATGTGTTTTTTTTGTGTAAAATGCAATTTTTCCCGCTAAATCCGCAGTTTTTTTATCATAATCATTGACATAACGCGTCACTGACTGGTATAAAAACACAGCCTTTTTACATCCACATTATTTTGCACTGGCTGAAAATAAATGAAGATAAAACAATAACCGTGGATGGGTATTAATAACTATTTACAACACCTCATGGGAAATAAAATCAATGAATAAATCCGAACTGGTTGATGCTGTTGCTGACGCAGCAGATTTGTCAAAAGCTGACTCCGCACGCGCACTTGATGCTGTAATTGGTGCAATCTCAAATGCACTGAAAACTGGTGATCAAGTCAGTGTTGTTGGCTTTGGTACTTTTTTAGTTCGCAAGCGTGCAGCTCGTACTGGCCGTAATCCACAAACAGGCGCAGAAATCCAGATTGCAGCAGCAAATGTGCCTGCATTTAAGCCTGGCAAAGCTCTGAAAGATACCGTAAACTAGCGCGCTCTTTCAGTAGGGGTGCTTAGCTCAGCTGGTAGAGCGTCGCCCTTACAAGGCGAATGTCGGGGGTTCGATCCCCTCAGCACCCACCAATTGGAGCGGTAGTTCAGCTGGTTAGAA
>CAZRKQ010000243.1:0-4171 GCA_964600755.1 uncultured Thiotrichaceae bacterium | reverse complement strand
ATTCTGTCTGCATCGACTGTTCTCGGATCAACTTCGATGGCGAACTCGCCATCAGCGTCACTGGCAAAATTAAAGTGCTGATGTATGGTGTCGAGCAATTCCTTGATATGTTCATTTTTCAGATACGAAGGCGTACCGCCGCCCCAGTGCATTTGTAAAACCGGACGATCACGGTCGAACAGCCCGGCCTGCAACTGGATTTCTTTCTTCAGCAAAGCGACATAGGCTTCGGCCTTGTTGTAATCCCTGGTGACAATCTTGTTGCATGCGCAGTAATAACAGATGGTGTTGCAGAAGGGGATATGTAAATACAGTGACAGCGGTGCCGGCAGCGGATCGTTGTTGCTTTCATAGGCCCAGTTACGATAGTCCCTGACGCCATAGTCTTCAGTGAATTGCACAGCAGTCGGATACGACGTGTATCGTGGGCCTGTCTTGTCATAGCGATTGATCAGGTCCAGGTCGAAAACAATTTTGTGATCCGTACTCGGTGTACTCATTATTCGGTCGTGTATTTATCTGTAGTCCATAAAATAATGGTGAAGACTACTTCAAAAATTCAACTGCCATCCATGACTTAAATCAAGAGATAATCTGTAATAAATTTAACCTTCTGTAGTATTGGAAGTTATTGATCTATGTCATGATTTATAAGACTTCGGTCATTTAGAATTCGCACCAAATTGATGCAGTTTGCTGGCGATGGCTGGCGCCTGAAAATACTGGCATCGCCGAAATAGACTTGATCCGGATATCCTGTGATACTAGCCGCGGATGTCGACCGGTTAATTGGAGAATAATAATATGCTGTCACACATATTCGGCCTTTTCATCAATCCCAAAAAAGAGTGGCAGGCGATTCACGACAGTGAATGCTCTGTTACCAGGTGCTACATTTCCTACGTATTAATTCTTGCAGCAATCCCGCCAGTAGCCGGATATTTCGGTACCACCATGTTCGGCTGGCAGTTAGGCGCGCGTGATGCCGTCAAGCTGGCACATGAAAGTGCACTGATCATCGCGGTTGCTTACTACCTGGTGATGCTGGTTGGTGTCTTCACCATGGGTGTGATGATTCAATGGATGGGCAGAACCTATGGTGCAGAACAGCCGCTGGCGCGCACCGTATCACTGGCTGCATACACCGCTACTCCGTTATTTCTTGTTGGCATCTTCGAGCTGGTACCTGTTATCTGGATCAACTTCCTGGTCGGCCTGCCTGCGCTCGGTTATACCGTGGTGCTGCTATACACCGGCCTGCCCATCATGATGGGTATCTCGGAAGAGAAAGGCTTTCTGTTTTCCAGCGCGGTACTGGCGGTCGGGCTGGTGGCGCTGGTGTGCATGATGGTCGCTACAGCCATTCTCTGGGGCTATGGCTTTGCGCCACAGTTTGTCGATTAATGACAGACTGTCAGAGAAATATCAGCAGAAGTTAATATACTACGCAACTAAAAATTAACCAGACAAAAAACATGTATTCGGAAGGATGCACCTATGAACAACGAAGCAACTACCTATAACTATAAAGTCGTCAGACAGTTCGCGATCATGACCGTGGTATGGGGTATCGTGGGCATGCTCGTCGGCGTGATCATCGCAGCGCAGATGGCATGGCCGGCGCTGAACTTTGATATACCCTGGCTGTCATTCGGGCGCCTGCGTCCTTTGCACACCAACGCAGTGGTATTTGCATTTGGCGGTTCAGCCTTGTTCGCGACATCCTATTATGTGGTGCAGCGTACCTGTCATGTGCGACTGATATCGGACAAACTGGCAGCATTTACCTTCTGGGGATGGACGCTGGTTATCTTGCTGGCCGCGATATCGTTACCACTGGGATTCACCACTTCAAAAGAATATGCCGAGCTGGAATGGCCGATTGACCTGCTGATTACCGTGGTCTGGGTTTCATACGCGATTGTGTTCTTCGGTACCATCTTCAAACGCCGTGTTAAACATATTTATGTAGCCAACTGGTTCTTCGGCTCGATGATCCTGACCATTGCCATGCTGCACCTGGTTAACAGCGCAGCCGTGCCGGTTTCATTGTTCAAATCATATTCAGTTTACTCGGGTGTTCAGGATGCCATGATTCAATGGTGGTACGGCCATAATGCCGTGGGCTTCTTCCTTACCGCCGGCTTCCTTGGCATCATGTACTACTTCATTCCGAAGCAGGCCGAACGCCCGGTATATTCTTACCGTCTTTCTGTGGTGCATTTCTGGGCACTGGCATTCACCTACATCTGGGCCGGGCCACACCATCTGCACTACACCGCACTGCCTGACTGGACCCAGTCAACGGGTATGGTGTTCTCGCTGATCCTGCTGGCGCCGTCATGGGGCGGTATGATCAACGGCATCATGACATTGTCCGGCGCCTGGGAAAAACTGCGCACGGACCCGGTGCTGAAGTTCCTGATTGTGTCCGTGTCCTTCTATGGTATGTCCACCTTCGAAGGCCCGATGATGTCGATCAAGACCGTGAATGCGCTTTCTCACTACACTGACTGGACCATTGGTCACGTGCACTCCGGTGCGCTGGGCTGGGTTGCACTGGTCAGCATTGGTGCCATGTACCACCTGATTCCGCGCCTGTTCGGTGTCGAGATGTACAGCAAGAAGCTGATCGAGACCCATTTCTGGATTGCTACCATCGGTATCGTGCTGTATATCACCTCGATGTGGATCTCCGGCATCATGCAGGGCCTGATGTGGCGTGCAATCAATACTGACGGCACCCTGACATACAGCTTCGTTGAAAGTGTGCAGGCGATGCATCCGTTCTACATCGTGCGCTTCATGGGTGGAGCCATCTTCCTCAGCGGAATGTTGATCATGGCTTACAACGTATTCAAGACCGTTTCCAGCGGAAAGGCGATACAGGCGCCAATCCCGGAACCAGCAGCTGCTCATTAACCGGGCATTAGGAGAAACATAAAATGTCACTTCAGGAAAAAACCGAAACCAATGTCGGCCTGCTGATTGTCCTCTCCCTGGTGGTTGTCATCTGGGGTGGCCTGGCTCAAATCGTGCCGCTGTTCTTCCAGAAATCAACCACAACGCCGGTTGATGGACTCGAGCCCTATGCACCGTTACAGCTGGCAGGACGTGATATCTACATCCGTGAAGGTTGTGTCGGCTGCCACTCACAGATGGTGCGTCCGTTCCGTGCCGAAACCGAGCGTTATGGACACTACTCAGTCGCCGGCGAGTTTATCTATGACCGTCCGTTCCTGTGGGGTTCAAAACGTACCGGTCCTGATCTGCACAGGGTAGGTGGCCGTTACTCGGATGACTGGCACCGTGCCCACCTGATTAACCCGCGTGACGTAGTACCTGAGTCCATCATGCCAGGCTATCCGTGGTTAGAGGAAAACGAACTCGACGCGTCCCTGATACAGGTCAAGATGGAGGCGCTGAACCTGGTTAGCCACAAACCTTATACAGAGGCGCAGATTGCAGCAGCACCGGCAGCACTGGCAGGCAAGAGCGAAATGGACGCAATGATTGCCTACCTGCAAGCGCTGGGAACCAAAGTAAAGATTCGCCGTTAAGGCAGTCGAGAGCATAAACATCGGGTAATGAGCATTACATTCGTACAATCTGTCTGGACCGTGATTGCAATGGCGGTATTCATTGGCATTGTCATCTGGGCATTCAGCAAGAGAAAAAAGACTGACTTTGAACAGGCTGGTCGCATGGCGATGGATGACGACAAACCCGTAAATGATTCAATGAACAATGCTGCAACTAACAAAGGCAGCAAACTGACCGAGGAGTAAACATGTCTGACTTCACTAGTGATTTCTGGAGTTGGTGGATCATAGCAATCGTCTTAGGCGGAATTGCCTATTGCATCTGGTTGTTAGTGGCGAACAAGAAAAGCACCCTGCCGGCAGGTGGTACAGCAGAAGCGACCGGGCATGTCTGGGACGAAAACCTGGAAGAGCTGAATAACCCGCTGCCACGCTGGTGGATTATTAAATTCTACATAACCATAGTCTTCGGTCTTGCCTACCTGGCGTTATATCCGGGTCTGGGAACATTCGAGGGTATCCTCGGCTGGACAGAATTAGGCCAGTACGAAGCTGAAATATCAGCGGCCGATACCAAGTATGGCCCGCTGTATGACAAGTACATGAATCAGACTATCCCTGCAGTCGCA
>CAZRKQ010000242.1:0-4455 GCA_964600755.1 uncultured Thiotrichaceae bacterium | reverse complement strand
ACATTCAGCTTGCGGGGATTCATGAATAACTCCTCGCGCATTTCCCAGAACTTGCCCTGTTCGCCGGCGCAGTGTGCGGCCTGTGCCGCCTTGGTGGCATCCTTGTGAAAGGCCAGCGGCAGGTTCAGTGCTACCCAGCGGACCTTACCGGTGTCGATGTACTTCTTTTTCAGCAACGGAAAGGTGGTCTTGGTGAAACGCAGGCAGAACGGGCACTGGTAGTCGGTAAATTCGACGACGGTAACCGGGGCATCTTTCGATCCCATGTTTTGCTTGCCTTTGGTAGAAACCCTGGCACTGGTGGGTCTGCCCGGCCTCTGCGCCGCGCGTCCACCCTGTTTCTCGATTTTCTCCAGCACCCGGCGGATCTCCTTGAGTTCCTTGAGGATGGCGTCGGCCGTGTCCTGGCTGATAGGGGCGTCACCACCAGCCGGGGGTTCAGCAGCAATGCCTGATGGCGAATAGCCGAGCACTGCAACGAGCAGCAGGCTCGTGCAAAGTGTAAAAAGAGTGTGCTTGTTTGTTTGCATCGTTGCCGATTCCATTGAGTTCAGTTGTGTTTAATTCTACCGGGTTTTCTAAATGATCAAATACATCAATCAAACAAGAGCCAGGTTACAAGCTTTCTGTCCGGCTGATGTTATATGGCACTTAGGGTGGGCTCCGCCCACCATCATAAATGCGGTGGGCAAAGCCCACCCTACAGTAGCGGTTTTGTTATTGCGCGGCAGGTTGCGGGGCAATGATCTGCTGTAACTCACCAATGTTCTGTTGCAGCCGCATCATTGCAAGCTGATTTCTTTGTTGAACCAATCCCGGCAATGAGGTAATCACTTTTTGTCCGGTAGGCGTTATATAGAAGTCATTGATTGCTTTCAGTTCGTCTTCGCTAAAAGTTTTCAGGTACATCGTGGTAATGTCATTTTTTAGCGCAGCCCAGCCGATATACTTTTCAAAGAACGCGCGCATTTCTGCCTGGTGTACTGACAGTGCTGGATTCTGGCTCATTTGCAGCTCCAGTATTGAATCGATGCTTTGATCAACTTTCTTTTCCATTTGCGTCAGTTTGAACAGGGTTTCCACCTGTTGAACGTGGGAACTATTGTCTGCTGCATATACACTCTGCGAGATCGAAAAAAAGATGACTGCTGTTGCCGCAATCAATGGTTTCAAATGTTTCATCAGTTGTCCTCGTATAAAGTTAATGATTCAGTTCTGCAGTTTCTGCTGCTTCAGCAAGCAATTGCTCGATCAGTGCAACGGTTTCCTGCTGTTCCCAGCCGGGATTACCGCGGATCTTGTGGCGCACACGGCCATTGGCATCAACCAGGAAACTGGTCGGCAGTGTCTGCACACGCCAGTCCTTGAATGCCTGGTTGGAAGTGTCGAGCAATACCGGCAGTTCGAAGTTAACCAGCCGGGTGAATTTGTGCACCTTGTATTTTTTCTCACCGACATTGATCGCCAGTATTTCGAACGGCTGGTCAGCCATCTGTTGTTTGAGTCGAGTCAGCTCCGGCATTTCATAAATACAGGGCGGGCACCAGCTGGCCCAGAAATTGACCAGTACCACTTTGCCCTGGTAGTCGGCCAGTGAATGTACTTTATCCCTGAAATCAGGCAAGGAGAAGTTCAGGCTGGTTCCTTCGCTGTAGGATTCGAGTTCTGCGCTGATGACGGCTAACGGTGACAACAGCCAGACGAGAACTAACAGGGTAAAGCTTGTTGCTATGCGGTATTTCAAAATGCCTGGTTTGATGCGTTTGAGTAGCTAGCTATCTTGAGCTGCCAGCGCCACAAGTCAAGCCGCAAAAAAAAGGGCGATTTGGATCGCCCTGTAAACACGGGACTTGCGTCCCTGAGTAACACACCAAAGAATTCTATTGCATTGATATGCGGTCGTCGTCGTGACTGTTTGTTGGTAACTCAACATTACTGAGCTTTACAGGCCGGGTTTCAACCATCTGAATCTTGTCGGGTACAAAATTTACAGCCTGGGACGTTGTTAACAGGTACAACCCCAGGAAGATGAACGGGGAAATTGGAATCCATTTATTCATTTGCATGGCCTCGTCATTTCTATCATTTAACCTGAAGTATTTCCTGATCAAGTATGAAATACGCAGGGGAGCTTACATATAAGCAAATGCTATGCCAATAATGCTACTTGTTGTAGACGATTGAAAATTAGGGATTTCTAAAATTAGTCTAAATTGACATATGTCAATATCATGACATTTTTGTCGGCATAGACTGTCATCACAGGCGAACGACATGACAGATATGTCATGTTTTAAATGTGGTTTATAGAATGATAATGCTGGGGGATGTGGATATGAGCACTACAAGTGAGAAAATGGTAATGAGCGCTGCAAGTGAAGAGTCTATGCGAATTGAATTGAAGTCGCTGGTTGACAGCCATGAGAAGCCTTTCGTTGTTATCGATAAAAATTACCAGATTCTCGCGGTCAATAATGCCTACGAAAAGGCTTACGGCTTTCCTGATAATGGTGCTATCGGCAAGCCCTGTTACCAGGTCAGTCATGGCAATGATCGACCTTGCAGTGAGGAAGGGGAAGAATGCCCCCATGACCATGTTTACTCTACTGGCGAATCCTACGTTTGTGCCCATATCCATTGTGATGCGAGTCATCGTATGCACCAGGTCAAGGTTTCCGCCTATCCACTGCTTAGTTCGGATGGTGAGTTGTACATGGGTGAGTCCATCGAGGAAATCAGTTCACCGGAAGACCGCCGCAATGGTGGTGATCGCATGGTGGGCAAATCAGCGGAATTCCTCGCCTGCCTGAAGCAGTTAGATATCGCAGCCAGCTCGGAAGCGCCGGTGCTGCTGCAGGGTGAAACCGGTACCGGCAAGGAACTCGCAGCCGAATATATCCACACGCATTCATCACGTAACGACAAGCCATTCCAGATTGTGGACAGTACCGTACTCACCGAGAACCTGTTCGAGTCGGAGATGTTTGGTCATGCCAATGGCGCCTTTACCGGCAGTGTCGGCGAAAAGCAGGGCCTGTTCGAACTGGCGGAGGGCGGCACTATCTTTCTGGATGAAATTGGCGAACTGCCAATGTCGCAGCAGGCCAAGCTGCTGCGCGTGCTGGAAAGCGGGCAGTACCGCCGTGTCGGCGGCAAGAAAACCCGCAAGGCCGATGTGCGCATCATTTGTGCGAGTAACCGTCACCTGTGGGAGTCCGTGCAGGCCGGTACTTTTCGCGAAGACCTGTACTACCGCATCGCCTGTCTGAACATACGCCTGCCGAGCTTGCGTGAGCGTCTCAATGATGTACCAACCCTGGCGCGCAACCTGATTGAAGGCATCAACCGTTCCATGCGTTGCAGCTATCATCTCCATGAGGACACTTATGATGAGCTCAAGCGTTATAACTATCCCGGCAATGTACGCGAACTGCGCAATATTCTGTTTATCGCCGCGACCCATAGCCGCAACCGCGAGATCGATGCCGAGCTGATCAAGCATGTCGTCAATAACCTGCCGCATTGCAATGAAACAAAGGAAGTAGCTACTGAAGAAAACAGTCATGTTGCTGCGGCAACGCCAGTGGCGGCTGCACCACCATCGATAGCGGACGCATCGTCTTCATTGAAAGATCTCGAAGCTGAGCACATCAAGCAGTTGCTGGACCACTTCAATGGCAACCGCAAGAAAGTTGCTGATGCGCTGGGTGTCAGTGAGCGCACCATCTACCGCAAGTTGAAGAAACTTGAGCTGGCCTGATCTGGCCTGGGCCCGAAATCTTTTCATATCTTCGTAAGCCGGTATAAGCGAAGCATTGCGGGTATCATCACCATTTGAACAGGTAGCCTTGACTGCCTGCTGGACGCGTGCAGATGCAAGCAGATAGAATGCCGTCTTGATCGATATCATCGCAACATGCCTGAAACAACATCCTTACTCACCACCGAAAACCTTGACTGCACACGCGATGACCGCCTGCTGTTCAACGGGCTGTCATTCAGCCTGGATAGCGGTGAAGTGCTGCAGATTGAAGGCCCCAATGGCAGCGGTAAAACCAGCCTGCTGCGTATCCTCAGTGGCCTGCGCCGTGCTGACGAAGGCAGTGTGAAATGGCAGGGTGTTGAAATACAGCATGCGCGCGACGACTATTACTCCAGCATGGTTTATATCGGCCACCTGACCTGTATCAAGGCGGACCTGACTACGCTGGAGAACATTCGTATCCTGCTCGATACACGCTCCAGCTCGGTACCAGCCAGTACCATCGAACAGGCTCTGGCACACGTGGGGCTGGCAGGATTTGAAGACGTCACCGCCAAGGCGCTGTCGTCCGGCCAGCGTCGCCGTGTGCTGCTGGCATTTCTGCTGCTGGCCGATGCCAGGCTGTGGATACTGGATGAGCCATTGACTGCGCTGGATGTCGAAGGCGTCGATTTGATGGAATCGATGATACT
>CAZRKQ010000241.1:0-8087 GCA_964600755.1 uncultured Thiotrichaceae bacterium | reverse complement strand
TAGTCGGCGACGCCGAAATGCAGCGCTTCGAGCCGGTCAGGGCAGGACTGTGCGATGGCCTCGACATTGGCCATGCCCATTGCGGTCTCGATCAGCGCCGTCAGCGATATGGCTTCAAGGCCCCTGGCGGCCTCGATCTGGCTCAGCAGCAGGGCTACAAATTCGAGCTCGGAGGGCTTGCCGACCTTGGGCACGAGGATGCTGTCGAGCTTGTCACCGGCCTGTTCGACCACGTCGATGATGTCGTGATAGCAGTAGTGCGTGTCCAGGCCATTGATCCGTATGGAAACATTGGTGTTGGACCAGTCCAGATCATTCAGTGCCTCGATGGCATTTTTGCGTGCCTGCGTCTTGTCATCCGGTGCGACGGCGTCTTCAAGGTCGATAAAAACGCAGTCAGCGCCCGCATTCGGGGCTTTTTCGAGCATGCGCAGGTTGCTTCCCGGGACAGCCAGTTCGCTGCGGTGGAGTCTATTCATTTTAGCCATTTGTACAAAAACCTGTGATTGAGTTTATATCCGAGGTACGTACAAATAACAGACTATGAAGCCGGACGCAAATCAGGGTTATCCAGGATGCCGAAGTATTTGGTTTTGAGGTGCATCTGTGGTCAAATGCGCGCCAACTGTACAAAAATAAATAATTCTAATTTTTCTGGGGATCTTTTGACTATGAAACGTGGCCTACTTTTATCTTTGTTGATGTTTATCTCATCTACTGCGGTAGCAGCCGAGGGTGGCAGTGTTACCCTTAGTGCAAGCAGTTTTTACCTGGGCGGTGGTTTTGGCTTCAATTCCCACCTGGGCGCTGACAGCATCGGATTCCAGGTCCTCGGTGGCTACGAGTTTGGCGGCAAGCTCAACGGCGACATATCGAGCGCGATCGAACTGGGTTACATGAGCACGGGCACCTTTGACTGGAAGAATCTGAATAATGGTACGACAAGCTCGACGGGTGAAGAGGCCAAAGGCATCTGGCTGAACTATGTTGGATCCTACCCGATCGGCAACCGCGTCGAAGGTCTGTGGCGTCTCGGTTACGATTTCGGTGATGATGACGGTTTGATGGCTGGCGCCGGTCTGGGCTACAACTTCAACCGCCACTGGGCACTGCGCTCGGAATACGTCGTTCGTGAAGCAGTAGAAAGCTTCCAGTTTAACCTGCTGTATGGCTTTTAATTAGTTATAGAAGCAACGTTTGTGCGAGGGGCGGTTCATCCGCCCCTTTTTTATTCCGCCTGCCGCTACACGGCCCCACGCGAATAAACTTAAACATTTTAAGTCCACAGATGAACGCAGATAAACACAGATATTATTATTGTTTGTAGCCTGGATGAAGCAAAGCGTAATCCGGGAAGTTGATATGGGATACAGTCCACGAAACATGCAATTAACGCTAACGAATTAGCATTAAAAGATACAGACTTAATATACGTGTGATACAAAAACAAAATCCTTCGCGTTATTTGCGGAATAAAAACATCTGTGTTTATCTGCGTTCATCTGTGGACTGAAAAAATCGTTATTCATTGTTAACTATTAACTATTAATTATTCATTGTTTCCATGATCGACCGCATCGAAAAAATCCTCGAGTTCTGGTTTGGTACTTTCCCTGATGCCTGGACCGGTGATGAATCGAAACAGGATATGTGGTTCTGGAACGGTACCGCATATGACTCGGTCATCTTCAGCGCTTTTGGCACAGACTATTTCCGTGCGGTCGAGGATGAACTCGACAGCTGGTCAGACTCACCACGCGGACGCCTTGCCCTGATTATTCTGCTGGATCAGTTTTCACGTCACATCCATAGAGGGACTGCCGAGTCGTTTGCACAGGATGAAAAATCGCAAATGCTTTGTATTGAAGGCATCAGTGCAGGCGACGATTTGAATCTGCATCCGGTGGAGCGCAGCTTTTTCTATTTACCGCTTGAGCATGCAGAAGATATTGAACGCCAGAACCTGGGTGTCGAAGCATTCAAACAGCTGATACAGGATGTGCCGGAACCGTACCGCAAAGCATTTGAGCCTTCGCTTGAATGGGCAGAAAAGCACCGCTATGTGATCGAGCAGTTTGGCAGGTTCCCCGAGTTGAATGAGATACTCGGGCGGGAATCAACAGCAGAGGAAATCGCCTTTATCGAAGAAGGGGAGTATTCGTTTTTATAAAAGTCCACAGATGAACGCGGATGAACACGGATGATTTTAAGTCCGCGAATAACGTAATAATTATGAAGTGACGTGAGGGCTTAGCGCTAAACGATTATCTAATTGCGTCTTTTGCGTTATTTGCGGACTTACTTGAAAATATATCTGTGTTTATCTGCGTTCATCTGTGGACTGATAATCCTTTCTTCAGTTAGTGTATGTACTTATCCCGCAACTCGCGTCTCAAGATCTTGCCAACATTGGTCTTGGGTAATTCGTCTGCAAAGAAAATGAACCTTGGCCGTTTGTAGTTTGTCAGGTCTGCCTTGCAGAACTCGATAATTGCATCTTCGGTTAATGACGGGTCGCTTTTAACCACAACCGCTACAACGGCTTCGCCGCTTTTCTCGTCTGGTATGCCGATGACGCCGACTTCAAGTACGCCGGGATGATGCGCAAGTACACTTTCAACTTCATTGGGGTTTACATTGAAGCCTGAAACAAGAATCATGTCTTTCTTGCGGTCAACAATCTGCACATAACCTTTTTCATCCATGAAACCAATATCACCGGTATGCAGCCAGCCGTCGGCACTCAGCACTTCTGCAGTGTCCTTGGGGCGCTGCCAGTAACCCTGCATAACCTGGGGGCCGCGTATGCATATCTCACCGGTTTCGCCTATGGGCAGTTCGTTCCAGTCATCATCCTGTATGGAGCAGTCTGTTGAGGATATGGGTAATCCAATCTTGCCGTTAAAATCTTTCTGGTACATCGGGTTGATACAGACGGCGGGTGATGTTTCTGTGAGGCCATAAGCTTCGATCAGAGGTACGCCGGTAACATTTTTCCAGTGTTCTGCAACGGCGCGTTGTACGGCCATACCGCCGCCGAGGGTAAATTTCAGATTTGAAAAGTCGACATCCTTGAATCCCGGGGTATTCAACAGGCCATTGAATAAGGTATTCACACCGGTGATTACAGTAAACTTTACGCCCTTGAGTTCCTTGACGAAGCCTTTCATGTCGCGCGGGTTGGTAATGAGGTAGACCAGTGAGCCGTATTTCATGAAAGTCAGGCAGTTCGCGGTTAATGAAAATATGTGATATAGCGGCAGCGCGGTGATAATGGTTTCCTTGCCTTCTTCCAGGATTTCGTCGAACCATGCTGATGCCTGTTGCATATTGGCGACCATGTTCCTGTTGGTCAGTACGGCACCTTTTGAGACACCCGTTGTTCCACCCGTGTATTGCAGAAACGCTATGTCGTCGTGACTGGTGGGTACGGTTTCAAAGCGATGCTGCGAACCAAGTTTCAATGCTTTCTTGAGTGATACTGCGCCAGGTAGTTTATACGCGGGTACCATCTTTTTTATGCGTTTAACAACAAAGTTAACGATTGCTGATTTCGGAAAGGGCAGCATGTCACCCATGCGGGTAACAATGACATGTTTGATAGATGTGTCATCGATAACCTCTTCCAGCACGTGACAAAAGTTTTCCACGATAATGATGGCTTCGGCACCCGAGTCAATCATCTGGTGCTTGAGCTCTCTTGCGGTATACAACGGGTTGGTGTTAACGACGACCATGCCTGCGCGCAGGATACCGAAAATGGCAACAGGGTTTTGCAGCAGGTTGGGCATCATTACAGCAACTTTTGCGCCTTTTTCAAGGCCAAGCTCGTTCTTTAAATACGCACCCAGCTGGGAAGTAAACTGCCTTGTTTCTTTGTAGTTGATCGTTTTGCCGAAATTTGAATAGGCTGGCAGGTCTTCATAATTGCAAACACTCTGGTCAAAGATATCTGCAACGGATGCATACTCATCGATCGAGATTTCTTCGGGTACACCTTCAGGATAACTTTGTAACCACGGTTTTGTCATTGCCTATTCTCCTGTTGCAATCAATCGCCTTATCAAGAATAACGCTATAGTAATTTTTTTGCACGGGTTTTATAAAAGTTGATTATTCTTTTCTCCACCACAGCGAAAGCTCGGGTATGTAGGTAACGAGCATCAACCAGATAATCATCAGTACCAGGAATGGAAGTGTGGATTTGAACAGGGTGACAATAGATCTGCCGAATCGCTGGCTGGCGATGAACAGATTGATTCCAACTGGTGGAGTTGAGTATCCGATTTCAAGATTGGCAAGGAAAATAACGCCAAGATGAATCGGGTCTACGCCGTAACGTGCTGCTAACGGCAGGATTAAGGGCACCACAACAATAATGGCTGAGAAGATATCCATCATTGCGCCCACGACCAGCAGGAACAGGTTCAGCAATAAAAGAAATTCAAGCGGACTGGTGATATGCTGCTCAAGCACGTCCAGCATTTGCATGGGCAGTTGTGCATCGATCATCAGGTTGGTGAGACCGAGCGCAACCAGCAGGATGGCAAGCAGGCTACCGAACAGGGTGCTGCTTTCAACCAGCAGGCCGAAGAACTGGGTTTTCAGATCGATTTCCCGGTAAACAACAACTTCGATAAAGATGACATAGGTGGCCGTTGCAGCCGCGGCTTCCATGATGGAGACAAAGCCACCGAATATGCCGACGACGATACCGATAGGTAAAAAGATGTCCCATATAGCACCGCGTGCAGTAACGGCAAGCGTATTCAGATCGAACTCATGTTTAACCACATGCAATTGATTGCCATGTATCATGCTGTGGATTGCCAGTATGATCATGAGCAATGTTCCGGGGACGATACCGGCAAGAAACATTTTATCGATACCGACACCGGCGACGATGCCGTATATCAGGATCGCCAGGCTGGGCGGGAACAGCAGACCCAGTGAGCCCGAGGTGGTTAGCAGACCGAGAGAGAATTTTTCACGGTAACCTTCGCCTACAAGGATTGGATAAAGCAAGCCGCCCAGGGCCAGGATGGTGACACCCGATGCGCCCGAATATGATGTAAAAAATGCGCAGGTCCCTATAGTAACGATTGCCAGTCCGCCTGGCATCCAGCCCAGCGCGGCACGGTAAAAATTGACCAGTCTTTGCGGCGCACCACCGCTCGACATCAATACACCGGCAAAAGTGAACAGCGGGATGGCGATCATGTTGGGTGATGATGCCAGGCGGTTCATTTCGATAATAAGAATATCCGGGCTGATATCTGCCGTATGACTGGCAAGCAGGCCGCCGGCGGCGAGCACGACGAAAAGCGGCGCCCCGACCAGGGCAAGGACGACCAGTATCAGGGCGGCACCAAGCATCTATTTTTTCCTGTGAAAACAGTTAAGCAGGAAGTGCAGAGCAAGCAGGCCGAAGCCAAACGGATAAATCAGGGTGAACGGCAGTGTCCAGCGTTCGTTGGCAGGGATGTATTGCCATTCATCCAGCACAAAAATAATTGCGTGATAACTCATCACTGCACATACCAGTGTGGAAAACAGCGATACCGGGCAGCGCAGTAGCGACGCTATTCGCCTGCTCATCAAAGGCGTTAGTGCATCGATCTTGATGTGGCGTAATTTTGATGTGGCAATAACAGCGCCCATGGCGCCGCAAACAACCAGCAGGTTACGGTTGATGATTTCAATTTCAGGAAATCCGAAATCGAAAATATTGCGCGTCAGGATCTGGACCAGTGAGAGTAAGAGTAATAAAAGCAGGCTGAAAGCAGCAACGATGCTTTCAGCTTTTACCAGGCCTTGCTCAAATTTTTCGATCACGGAGACGTCGGAGTCGCTGCCTGACTGTTATTTTCCTGCTGATTACGAAAGTCAGTAACAAGCTTCTGTGCTTTGGCAAAAGTGGCAGCGGGAATGTAGTTTGTGGTTTCCAGGTGCTTTGCTGCAAGATCACGAATTTCCAGCATTTCAGTCATGTCGACATCAGACCAGTCAAACATGAACTCGATGCCGTTTTTCTGAAGAATAGCCAGGCTTTTTTCGTTTTCTTCGCGCGCACGCATACGTATATCATCGCCCAGTCGCTTGCCTGTTGTTTTCAGTAATTGTTGCAGGTCTTCCGGCAGCTTGTTGTAAAAACGGTTGCTGACGACCAGGCCGCCGATAGCGTTGGTAAACGCTATATGGCTTGCATAATTGAGTTTTGTATACCATTGCAGAGCGATGGCGCCAAAACTAGAAATATAGACGGTGTCTATGCTGCCATGCTTGGCAGATAACTGGGTGTAGACGTCTATTATTGAAAGTGGAATCGGGTCAATTGCCGCCGCTTTGAAAAACGCTTCACCCAGCGGGTCACCCTGCCATAACCAGATCTTGAATTTGCGGATGTCATCCATCGAAGTAATGGGCTGCTTGGAGAAAAAATGGATGAAGCCTACTTCCGGCCAGCCCAGCAGTTCAAATCCGCTTTGCCTGAAACCCACTTCCAGTTCCGGCATAATCTGCTCGCGTACGTAATCAGACTCATCGGTATTCTGGAACATGAAAGGCACTTCAAGTACACGTGCGGGTGAGTGAATACGGCCAATGCCATAGCCGGTGAACATGCCGCCATGCAACTGGCCTTTGCGTATCTTGCGCAATACATCGGGCTCATCGCCCATGACACCGCCCGGGTACATTTTGAACTTGAGCCGACCTTCGCTTTTCTGTTCGACTTCCTTGACCCAGTCATCAAGCAGGTTGGTCCACGAGGTGCCGGTCGGCATCAAGGTGGCAAATTTGAGCACATAAGTCTTGGCATTTGCATTAGCGCTGAGTGAAAACAGCAGCAGAACCAGGGTGAGAAATCTTAAAACCATTCAGCTTCCTTCTTCAGCAGCGCTGTGGCCTTGCGTTTTGCTATCTGGTTTTGCAGGCCGAGTTCCGGCATAAGGTCATCGGGTGCATCGATAATGCCGGTGAGGAGTTTATGAAACTGTTCCTGATCGAACTGCTGGCGCGCAAGGTATTGCGCCTGCAGCAGGTCAGGGATCAGCAGCTTGCCGTTGGTGATTTCACGGGCACGATCAAAATGATCCCTGGACTTGTTGAAGTCACCGCCGATCGCCGGCGCGCGGCTACCGTAATACACGCCAAAAAACATATGGGCGCCGCCGAAATAAAATGTATCTTCCAGTTCGATCACGCGCTGCATCAATGCGGTGGCACGCGGCAGTTGAGCAATAGCTTCAGGATCATCACGATGCATATCGACCCACTTTGCCCAGTTACTGGCAGTCCAGAATATGGCGGCTACATCTTTTTTACCCATGTTGCTGACTTCCTTGTCGAAGTCGGCAATCGTGCTGTCGATCAGGTTGCTGGCGCCGTTGAGCTGCAGTGCTGTTATGCCGTGTTGCATACCACGCAGGTAAAAATCCGAGGCACGCTGTGGCCGGGTGTCTTCATTGAAACCATAGGCCAGGCCGTAGAATGCCTGTGCTGCAAAGGTATGCAGTTCGGCGTTTTCCGGATCAATATTGATCATGCCCAGCAGCATGTTGAGGTTGGCCGGTATCGAGTCCTCGGCCAGATCCAGGTCGGTCTCATGATTGAGTGCTTCAACACCGCCTTCAATCAGTGGAACGGAAGAACGGACCAGCATCTGGTCCATGGAGCAGGCGGAAAATAAAAAGCTGGTAATCAGTATCAGGGCGAGGCGCATGGCTGGCAACTTGTTTTTTTGGTGCATTTGGATTTAGACAGATATTGTGAAGCTATTTATCCAAATAATCCAGCCCGCATATTGGATGAGAATGCAGACAATGGGGTATATTTCATAAAATCAGTCAGTGAGTCACAAGTTCGATTGGCCGAAAAGCATAGCCATAGCTATGGTTACAGGTCGATCGGGCAAAGTGGCCGCTGGAATTTTTCCAAAAACTGCATAGCGTTGTTGGGTACATAGTGTACTTTTCTAATATACGAAAAATTTCAATCCCATTCATTTGCTTAAGCGGATTTGTGAGCGTTCTCATGCAATATGCGGGCTAATGGAAAAACCAGTAGCCAACAATGATGGATGTCAA
>CAZRKQ010000240.1:0-15774 GCA_964600755.1 uncultured Thiotrichaceae bacterium | reverse complement strand
TCCAGCACAATCACATGCATGTTGCCGTAGGTTGAATCCAGCATCTCGGTATCATGACCAAGTTCAAACAGGGATTTCAATATAGCCCCCGTCAATACATCCTGTTCATAGAATATTTTGTCCGGCGTATACTGATGATGGAAACGGCCACGATTTACCATATCACCAGCGCTGCCACCCTGATGAAATTCGAGCGCCGCCAACAGCACCATGGTAATAATCCTGCTACCTCCGGGCGTTCCCAGAACAGCCACTCGATCTTGTGTCTCAAGAAACGTTGGAGTCATACTCGACAGCATGCGCTTACCCGGCTCAATTGCATTTGCTCCAGCTCCGACCAGACCATACACATTCGGAACACCGGGTTTTGAAGAGAAATCGTCCATCTCGTCGTTGAGTAGAACACCGGTTGCTTCTGCCACAAAACACGAACCAAACGGATAGTTAATCGACAAAGTGGCAGCTACACGATTGCCTTCATTATCGATAACTGAAAAATGTGACGTATCAGACGCCTTGGCTGCATCAACATCTACAGGCTTCAACTCTGCGCTGGGAGTAGCCTGATCCAGTCGAATAGTACCAGTAAGCCTGTTTGCATGCTGTTGCGAGATAAGCCTGCTTACAGGCACATTTACAAAGTCAGCATCCCCAAGAAACTCAGCACGATCACGGTATGCACGCCTCATTACTTCCGTAAGCAAATGAACTTGTCCGGATTCAGACAGGGAATCAAAATCAAATCTTGCGAGCATATTCAGCATTTGCATCAACGCAATTCCCCCTGATGAGGGTGGTGCAGCTGATATAACCTTCATACCCCTGTATTCACCCGTAACCGGTGTACGCTCTATCACCTTGTATGTCGCAAGATCCTTCTTGCTCCAGATTCCACCGTGTTTGACAACCGAGTCTACAAGTTTATCTGCCAGCCCGCCCTGGTAGAAACCTCGCGCGCCTTTGCTTGCTATTATGCTTAATGTATCAGCGAGATCAGACTGGATGATAAGCGTACCAGGTGCAGGCGACTTACCGTTCTGCAGAAATATCTTCGCCGCATCCGTAGATTGATTCAGCGCTTTTTCCCTGAATGCAGCCATGCGTTGATAATGCTCATCTGTTTTGAAACCACTTCCTGCATGCTTGATCGCCGCTTCAAGTGTTACAGATAGCGGCAACTTTCCATAATTAAGCGCCAGGTGCTCAAGCGCTGCAGGTACCCCTGGTATGCCTGCTGATAAAGGGCCATCAATCGATGCGCCAGGGATAACATTTTTGTTCTCGTCGAGATACATATTACGGGACGCAGCCAGTGGTGCAAGCTCACGCCCATCGATCATAACATCACGATTATCCTGCTTGATGTGCAGCAACCAGAATCCGCCGCCGCCAATACCAGAACTATAGGGCTCAACCACTGCGAGCGTTGCTGTTACAGCAATAGCTGCATCAAATGCATTACCACCTTTTTTCAGTATATCTATACCCGCGGCCGTTGCCAGCGGATGTGCGCTGGCCACTGCCGATGGTTGGGAACAGACATGGGATGAAACGGAAAGTGTAAGCGCTATAAAAACAAAGCGAAAAAAAGCAAACACATTCTTTCGCCAGGTGATGCCTATGACGGGTTCAATATGAATACACTAGTCTCCTGTCAATCGCTTGTATTTTTGCATCAAATCATCTTGCGTTTCCACATGATCCGGATCATGTGGAATACAGTCTACCGGACATACTTCAACGCATTGAGATGTTTCATAGTGGCCAACACATTCGGTACACAAGCCTGGATCAATTACATAAATTTCATCACCAGGACTTATTGCCTCATTCGGGCATTCGGGTTCACACACATCACAATTGATGCACTCATCTGTAATATATAACGCCATGATCTTTCTTAACTATCTCTACCTGAGATTAAACAGCAAACTGTTTTACCTACATTAGAACCAGGAAGGCTTAATGTATTCAGTGATTTCTTAAAGTCTACCTCTAATGTTTGCGAGCTCTTCCACAACAGCTTTATGGACAAACTGCGATACATCACCACCATGCATGGCGATCTCCCTGACCAGTGATGCAGAAATGAAACTGGTCTCTTCTGAAGGAGTCATAAATACCGTTTCAATTCTGTTATCGAGCCTGCGATTCATACTGGCCAGCTGCATTTCGAATTCGAAATCTGAAACTGCACGTAAACCACGCAGGATGACATTAGCATTGCACTGCCGTGCAAAATCAACCGATAGATCCGAAAAGCCGCAAACTTCAACATTGCCAACACCGGCAAACACCTTCGTAGCCATTTCAACCCTGTTATCGAGGCTAAACAATGGTGTTTTTGCAGGATTGGCTGCGATAGCAACGATCACGCTATCACACAGTCTTGATGCGCGCTGCACCAGATCACTGTGGCCATTGGTGACAGGGTCAAATGTACCGGGATAGACTGCGATCACTGACATAAGTTTACCGTGTTCGACTAAATAATTTATAGTTCACCTGGCCCGCGGTCTTGTTCTTCAAACATTCCCAGTTACCGGGAATAACAATCTCATCATCGCCAAGCGCATGTTCAACGTATATTTTCGCATTTTCTGCCAGACCTTGCCCGCTCTCCAGAATTTCACAACAATTTCCAAGCAGACCTGCTTTATAGGGTGGGTCCAGAAAAACGATATTAAATACGCGCTGATTACTTATAATCCATTCAAGCGCATCAGCAATAACAAGTTGTATATTGCCAGCGTCGAGCAACTTGATGTTCTGCGTTAGTGCCTGTGCGGCATCACGTTCTTTTTCGATCATGATCACTTCACTGGCACCACGTGACGCTGCCTCAAAACCAAGCGCACCACTGCCTGCGAACAGATCAAGACAACAACTGCCCGGTACATCAGCCTGCAGCCAGTTAAACAGCGTTTCCCTGACCCTGTCAGGTGTCGGTCTCAGCCTTTCCTGATCTGGAAACGCCAGCTTACGACTTCTCCATTTTCCGGCAATAATACGTAACTGGCCTTGAGCTGCTCCACTCATTAGCCACCATTGCCAACAATTACGGTGACCATATTATCGACAGCAATTCTGCTTTTCAGCACATCCTTGATATCATTTCTGTCTACCTTGCGAATGTTGTCGATATAAGTATCCAGGTAATCTTCCGGCAAATCATAGAATCCTATCATCGCCAGAAATCCTAAAAGCTTGCTGTTACTGTCGAGGCCTAGTGGAAAACTGCCCGTGATATTACTGATACTTTCTTCGAGTTCATCTTTGTCAGGACCATTTGCTACGTAAGTATCAAGTTCTGATTGCAGCAATGACAAGGCTTTATCGGCCTGGTCTGCGCGGGTCTGCAAGCTCATCATGAAAGGTCCCGTTTCACGCATTGGTGAGAAATAACTACTGACGCTGTAGGCAAGGCCACGGTCTTCCCTGATAGTCTGAACCAGGCGAGAAGCGAAACCGCTTCCACCAAAAGGGTGGTTGGCCACATACAATTTAAAGAAGTCTTTATCATTTCGCTTCATCCCTGGCTGACCGACATGTACGTGGCTTTGCTTTGACGGGTAGTCGACCTTTACTGTTTTAGCCCTGTCTAACTCAGGCACAGCTGGTAAAGGATCCGGTTTTTTACCTGCAGGAAGGCTTCCAATAATGGTATTAACTATCTCCTCGGCAGTTTTTCGATCAATAGCGCCAACAATTACGATAGTGGCATTGCTGGCCACATAATATTCAGCATAGAACGCCTCAATATCCTGCAAAGTGATACTTTCCAGACTTTGTTCTGTACCCCCTGCAGGGAACGCATAAGGATGTTCTCCATAAACAGCTTTGAAAAAGGCTTCCTCAGCGATATCAGATGGTGATTGCTTGCGTGCTTCCAATGCAACTTTCATTCGTGCCAGTTCCCTTTCAAATGCATCTTGCGGAAAATCAGGTCGAATGAGCACATCTGCCAGCGTATTAATTGCTGTGAGCATATATTGCTCATCTGTCAGTGTGCGCACACCTAGAAAAGCCATATCACGTAGAGAGTCATTATTAAACTGTGCACCCACCGATTCAAAACGCTCTGCCAGCTCCTGCGCATCTTTTCCGGCAGCACCTTCAGCCAGTAATCCATTGGTCAACTTCGCCAGACCAGGTAATTCACCGTCACGAGAACCTGCAGCATCAAGTACAATACGTACATCCACCATGGGCAACATTTTGTTTTCCACAAAAAGGACCTTCGCGCCCTGTTCAGTCCTCCAGCTCTGTATTTCCGGTGATGCGTAAACATTGCCGACTATTAACGCCATGAGCGTAAAACATGCGCATATAATATTGTTCTTAATGCGCATGATCTTCTCCTGTGGCTACACTATTAACCACTGACTGAATATCTGTTGACTGCGGGATGAGTTCGGCAACAGTAAGATGGTCTTCAACGAAATATTTACGTGCAACATGTTGCACCTGTTCGGCAGTGACTGCATTGATTCGATCTACATACTCATCCTTGATCTCCCATCCCAGACCAACAGTTTCCATAATGCCGATCTTCATTGCCTGGTAAAAGCTCGAATCCTGTTCAAATACTGAAGATGCCACCACCTGGGCTTTCACCCTGGCAAGTTCCTCTTCTGCTGGCAGCTCATCCTGCAAGGCTGTTATCTGATCAATTATCATCGCTTCCATATCGTCCATAGATATACCATTGGCAGGTATTGCCGAAATTGTAAAAAGACTGTCGTGCAGGGCATACATATTGTAATTGGCACCGACACTGGTTGCGATCTGGCTACCGCGCACCAGGTTCCTGGAAAAACGTGAACTGTTACCGCCATCGAGTAAACCTGATAACAGTTCCAGCGCATAAATATCGTCTTTAATATCAGATGTATTTAATACCGGGACCTTGTAACCCATTACCAGGAACGGGACGCGTGCGGGAGCTTTTACTACCACGCGCTTGATGCCGTATTGCTGCACCTCTGTTCGGGGTTTGAGTTGAGGAATTTCAGCAGTCTTGAGTGATCCAAAATGCTCTTTGGCCAGCGCAAACACCTGTTTTGCCCGAACATCGCCAACAACCACCAGTGTCGCATTATTGGGCGCATACCAGGTCTGATACCAGTCACGCAGATCATCTATTTTCATGGTATCCAGATCTTCCATCCAGCCAATGATGGGCTTGCGGTATGGATTATTGACAAAGGCCACAGCATTAAAGCGTTCATATGTCAGTGATGTTGGCTTGTCGTCAGTGCGCAAGCGGCGTTCCTCCTTGATTACTTCAATTTCCTTGAGAAACTCATCCTCATCCAGCAGTAGATTACGCATGCGGTCAGCTTCCAGGCTCAGGCACAGCTCGAGGTGTTCATTTGATATTCGTTGAAAGTAGGCCGTGTAGTCCTTACTTGTAAATGCATTCTCCTTACCGCCGTGCGCAGCAATAATTTCCGAGAATTTCCCTGCCGGTGTGTCATTAGTACCCTTGAACATCAAATGCTCGAGAACGTGCGAGATTCCAGTGATGCCATCGTGCTCGTAGCTTCCGCCCACCTTGTACCAGACTTGCGTAACAACCACGGGGGCCCGGCGATTCTCCTGTACAATAACCTTCATACCATTTTTGAGCACGATAGACTGAATGCCGGTTTCAGCATTGTCATCATATGGCTGCTTATCAGTAATAAAAACAAAAAGTGTCAGGCCAATAACCAGCGTTACCACTGCGACCAATGTAATATAAATCCGCATAATTCAGCCAATGGCTCCTTTACTTGAGTCAGTGCGATGATAGGATATCTGCCACATTTACTCTACTCCATGTTGTATTCAACCATGTTTGGTTTTGGTAAACGAAAAATACCCGCTGAAGACGTTTCGACAACTGTAACATCCATAGATTCAGCGGTTGACAATCTGGCTAGCCGCCTGGCCAAAACCAGGCGCGGTCTCGGCGACAGCATGGCCGACTTTTTTCTTGGCAAGAAAAATATCGATGATAATACACTGGATGATCTTGAAACCAGCCTGCTCAGTGCTGATGTCGGCGTTGAGTCCACCACTGAAATAATTGACGATCTGCAGGCAAGGCTGTCGCGCAAGGCCCTTGCCAATGTCGATGCCCTGCAGCTGGCATTATCCGAGCACATGCTGGAGATCCTTCAGCCCTGTGAACAGCCGCTACACGTTGATACGAGTAAAAAGCCTTTTGTCATACTTGTTGTCGGTATCAACGGCGCCGGCAAGACGACCAGCATCGGCAAGCTGGCACATTATTACCAGCAGCAAGGCCTGTCAGTAGTACTGGCAGCAGGCGATACCTTCCGCGCCGCGGCCGTCGAGCAACTACAGGAATGGGGCTCACGCAATAATGTTCAAGTGGTTGCACAAGCCACCGGCGCTGACCCGGCATCGGTGATTTTTGATGCCGTACAATCGGCACAGTCAAAAAATACCGATGTTGTTATCGCAGATACCGCGGGGCGGCTGCACACACAAAGCAACCTGATGGATGAACTGGCCAAGATCAAACGTGTTATGGCCAAACTTGATGCTGATGCACCGCATGAAACCCTGTTGATTATGGATGCCGGTTTTGGACAAAATGCACTGCAACAGGCAGAGCAGTTCCACAGGGCGCTGGGCCTCACCGGATTGGCTGTTACAAAACTCGACGGTACCGCCAGGGGTGGTATTTTATTCGCCATCGCCCGCAAGCTTGGGCTGCCAATCCGCTTTATTGGCGTTGGCGAAGGCATTGAAGACCTGCGCCCATTCCATGCCAAAGAATTCGTTTCGGCGCTACTTGAAGATTAGACAATTAGATCTGTACCAATGATTCGATTTGACAACATCAGCAAACGTTATCCTGGCGGTTTTGAAGCACTGAGTAGAATCAGCTTTCATCTGCCACGCGGCAAACTGGCCTATTTAACCGGTCATTCAGGCGCCGGCAAGAGCACCTTGCTGAAGCTGATCGCATTGATCGAACGGCCCAGTCGTGGCCAGATAATCCTTGACGGCGTCAACCTGAACAACATTCGCAACAAACGTATCCCACAAATACGCCGTAACATCGGTATTATTTTCCAGAACCATCATCTGCTCTATGACCGGCCCGTATTCGATAACGTTGCCCTGCCACTGGTAATACAGGGATACCGGCATCGTGAGATCAGTAAACGTGTCCGCGCTGCACTTGACCAGGTTGGGCTGCTTAACAAGGAAAAAGTCGATCCCATTACCCTCTCCGGTGGTGAGCAGCAGCGTGTGGGCATTGCGCGTGCCATAGTCCACAAGCCTGCCTTGCTGCTGGCAGATGAACCTACCGGTAATCTCGACCCGGAACTGTCCCGCGAAATCATGGAGCTGTTCGCTCGCTTTAACCTGTTTGGCACAACTGTACTGATTGCCAGCCATGATCTTGACTTGATTAAACAAATGAGATTCCCAACGATCAGCCTCAACAAGGGCATGATAGAAAGCAACGATCTGCTCACATCAAACCCACAGGAGCGGGCTGTCTGATGCCGAAAAATCCACGCAGAGGCCCAAAAAAGAACAGCCGGCTGGTTTCCTACCTGACGCACCACCTGCAAATGCTTATTGCCAGCCTGGGCTATTTATCGCGTCAGCCGATCTCAAGCCTGATGACCAGCGCAGTCATTGCGATTGCACTGGCATTACCTGCGGGCCTGTACATAGCGCTGGATAACGCTTCTCAACTCAGTGCTGACTGGGACGGCACAACCCTGATTTCCCTGTTCCTCAAGCATGATGTCAGTGTCAAAAAAGCGGAGAAACTGGCTACCAGGCTTGGCCTCAGCAAGGAGATCGAAAAAGTCAGGATCATTGATCGAGACCAGGGCCTGAAACAGTTTCAGAAAATATCCGGCTTCGGGGATGCCATCAAGTTCCTCGATGACAATCCACTACCTCACGTAATAACAGTCCAGCCAGTCATTGATCAGCAAAGCCCTGACAAGGTGGTGCACCTGGTTAACAAACTTCAGAATGAAGATCTTGTAGATCTGGCTCAACTCGATATGCTATGGGTGAAGCGTTTATACACATTGCTTGATGTGGCCCGGCGTGGAGTCTGGATCATTGGCAGCCTGCTGGCACTTGCGGTTTTACTCATTATTGGCAATACCATCCGACTGGACATACAGAACCGCCGCGAGGCTATTGAAGTGTCAAAACTGATCGGTGCCTCAGACGCCTTCATACGCCGTCCTTTTCTCTATACCGGCATGTGGTACGGGATCAGTGGAGGCTTGCTGGCATGGCTGTTAATTGCCATCTCGCTGGGTATCATGGCAGACCCCGTGCAGAAGCTGGCCGCGTTGTATCACAGCAGCTACGAGCTCATCGGCCTCAGTGGCAGCAATACAACCACATTGATCATCATTAGCTGCATCCTCGGCCTCGGTGGCTCCTGGCTGGCCGTGGGAAGGCATTTGAGTGAAATCGAGCCCAGTTAAGGACTAGAGCTAGCTCCCAAAGCCGCGTCGCACCACTACTATCCAATTATTATCAATATTTACATAAACTTATGTGATTCTCGCCATCTTTCGCGCAGCTCATTTTACTCCCCTGTTAGTGCCAGGTAATCATCGCAGGGCTCGGGAACTAAACCATCGTTTAGCACTCTCATAAAAGGAGTGCTAATATACGACCATAAAACAGAGGAGTGATTGATGTCAGATACTTTGGCAATGAATAAAGCACTGGTACCAACCAGCGACTATTTGCCGGTCAGCGTTGATAACCTGGACGCCTATATTCGTCAGGTTAACAATTTTCCTATGTTAAACGCTGAGCAGGAACGTGAGCTCGCAGTGCAATTTCTTAGCAATAATGACCTGGAAGCGGCACAGCGGCTTATTATGTCGAACCTGCGTTTTGTTGTCAGTATCGCCCGTGGCTACATGGGTTACGGCCTGCCTTTCAATGACCTTGTCCAGGAAGGCAATATCGGCCTGATGAAAGCTGTAAAGCGCTTCTCACCCGATCATGGGGTACGCCTGATCTCCTACGCTGTTCACTGGATCAAAGCCGAAATACATGAGTTCGTTCTGCGTAACTGGCGCATCGTTAAAGTTGCCACCACCAAGGCCCAACGCAAGCTGTTCTTTAAACTGCGCAGCTCCAAGAAGCGCCTGGGCTGGTTTAACCAGGAAGAAGTCAATGATGTTGCAGACAAGCTCGGCGTCAAACCCGAAACTGTTCTGGAAATGGAATCTCGCCTGAATGCACATGACCTTGCCTTTGACAATCCGCTTGACGATGATGATGACAATCACTATGCACCAGCCGCTTACCTGAGTGATATGCGCGCCGACCCTGCACAGCAGCTCGAAGCTGATGACTGGAGTTCGCAGCATGAGAACATGATGATGTCATCGTTAAAGAACCTTGATGATCGCAGCCGCACCATAATCCAGCGCCGCTGGCTTGATGAAGACAAGGCCACACTGCATGAACTCGCAGAGCAATACCAGGTTTCAGCAGAACGCATTCGTCAGCTTGAAAATAACGCCCTGAAGAAACTAAGGGTCGCATTCCCTGCCTGAAGACAAACCTGCTGGTTAAACTAAAAAGCCCCGCTCATAATGAACGGGGCTTTTTTATGGGGCTTCACCACATCAAGTGGTTAAATTCAACTGATTGCCACAGAGGACACAGAGTTATTATCCGCCTGCCGCTACACGGCCCCACGCAAATGCACGCAAATAAGAACTTTAATCCACAGATAAACACAGATAAACACAGATGTTTTTATGGTCCGCGAAAAACGCAAACAACGCGAACAACACAAAAACAGAACTAAAGGGCTTAACGCTTTTTGCGTCCTTTGCGTTTTTCGCGGACAAATAACATGTCTAATATCTGTGTTTATCTGCGTTCATCTGTGGATATTGTTTTTAAGAATTTGCGTTTATTTGCGGACTAATATTCCCCCTGTGGCCAGGACATGATCATGGCTCTACCCACAGTACCCGGGGAAGAACCTTTTTTATAACTCCGTTATATTTACACGCAATTCGTGTTTTTGTGGCTGGCTGGCAGCCGGCTTCCAGGCGTGCCCATAAACCACCTCGTAACTGGCTGGCAACAGCTCATCCACCCGATAGGTATCATAGGCCAGCCTTAATTTTGACAGCATCGATGGGGTAGTCAGGCTTGCCCTGCCGCCTTCAGCCGTTGCATTTGCACCAATGGCACGTAAATCTGCCATTAGTTTGTCAACGCTTTCATAGTTCACCGTGATGGTTTCAGCCTCCATCACCGGGTCGGCAAATCCCGCCTGCAGCAGTCCGTCACCGACATCATGCATATCCGTAAATTGATTGACGTGCACGGCATCGTCAATCTGGTGCCAGCATGCACGTAATTCTTTCAGCGTATCCGGGCCAAACGTGGTAAACATCAGCAGACCACCGGGTTTAAGCACGCGTAATAAATCTTTCATGGCTGCTGGCAGATCATTACACCATTGCAGAGTAAGGCTGGAAAATATCAGGTCAAAACTGTTTTCACTAAATGGCAATTGCTCAAGATCAGCACATACCAGCTGCGGCTTGCGCAGCAAGCTTCCATGATTCTGTGCTTTTGCCAGCATTCGTTCCGACAGATCAAGCGCGACCATGCGTGATTTTTTAAAACGCTTCATTAGCGGTGCAACCGCTTCGCCGGTACCAACACCCGCATCCAGAATCATTTGTGGTGACAGCTTGATATATTCAAGCTTCTCCAGTAGTCGACTGCACACTTCTTTTTGCAAAACCGCTGCATCATCGTAGCTGTTCGCCGCACGATCAAATGCACGTCGAACCTTATGTTTACTGATATATTGCTGCGCAATCGTCATTATCTATAACCGGGTAGCAACTTGCAGCAATGAATTCACAAATGCCTCAGGATGCGAGATAAATGGCGCATGGCCAGCGCCCGGCTGAATTTGAACATCAATATTTGACGACATCTGTTTTAATGCCTGTGCCAGCTCAAGCGGAACCAGCGCATCTTTTTCACCTAGCAGCCAGATTACAGGACATTCCAGTTGCGGCACTGTTTCGATCAAGTCAGCACCGGACAATATCTTCAGACCAGCGAATAAGGCTTCGATCTTTGGCAGTCCACGCTCATCGATTGCACGCTGTAACTCCCTGACTGTTTGCATCGAGGTATCTGTACCACGTACCTGTAATGCCAGGAAGCGCCGGATGGTTTTAACCCTATCCTTTTCCAGGGATGATGCAAATTGTTCAAATACACTGGCTTCAATCGCACTACGCCAGTCTTCACCCTGAACAAATTTCGGATTTGTTGCAACCTGAAACAAAGCAGATACCTTCTCAGGGTAGCGTTGAGCAAGCTTGAGTGAAACCAGCCCCCCAAGCGACCAGCCAACCAGTATTGCCGGGCGGGCAATCTGTTGTGCCACATGTTCGACATACTCATCCAGTGTGCCGGCGTCAACATCAACACTCTCACCATAGCCTGGCAAATCGATACACAGCGGCTTGATCCAGCCAGGTAATTGCTGCAGGCACGGCTGCCACACTGCACTGTTCATCGCCCAGCCATGTAAAAACACAATATCGATTTTCACGGACAATTTGCCATACCTGTTGTATGCTTGCCGCCTGTTTGATCCAATGCGGGCTTATACGTATCTTTCAGCATGAATTTTGAAATCCATTATTTCATCTATGCCCTCGCAGGCTACCTGGTCGGCTCGATCTCAACCGCGATCATTACCTGCAAGCTGATGGGGCTTGAAGACCCGCGCGATGTGGGATCAACTAATCCTGGTGCGACCAATGTGCTCAGACATGGCGGTAAAAAGGCGGCCATTATTACCTTAATCGGTGACATGTTGAAGGGCATGATCCCGGTTATTGCAGTTACAATGATTGAGCCGGCAGCGGCAGCTATTGCAGTAACCGGGCTCGGCGCTTTCCTGGGCCATGTTTTCCCAGTTTACTATGGTTTCAAGGGTGGCAAGGGTGTTGCCACTTATTATGGCGTGCTGCTCGGATTCAGCTGGATGACAGGCATAGCTGCACTGGTAATCTGGCTGCTCACCGCGTTTGTATCAAAAATATCATCACTGTCGGCCCTGGTTTCGGTGTTGAGTGCACCTTTTATCCTATGGCGCTTAAGCCACTCAGCTGAATTAACCATGACCCTTGGCTTTATGACCCTGCTGCTGTACTGGCGCCACCGCAGTAATATTCTAAATATTATCGCGGGCAAGGAACACAGAATCGGCGTAAAAAATCAGTCAGAATAACTGCTGATTACCTGACAACAGCGCCTACTGCTTTACCACAGGCAGTAAATCCTCCATTGGCCAGCGCGCCCTGGCATCGATATCAAGCGGCTGGGTTTGTCCTGCCTGCAGCCGCAGACTGCCTGCAAATGCAATCATGGCGCCGTTATCGGTACAGAATTCAAGACGCGGAAAGCTGACACTAAACCGATGTTTTTTCGCCATCTGCTGCAGGCGCCGGCGCAATTGCTGATTGGCGCCTACTCCGCCGGCAACAACCAGCCGACTGTATCCGGTCTGCTGCAGTGCACGCCTGCACTTGATCAGCAGCGTTTCTACGACCGCATCCTCAAATGCGTAGGCGATATCAGCGCGTAACTGATCTTTATCTTTTGTGTCCTGTTGATGTTGCACCCAGGTATTCAGTGCATAGGTTTTGAGCCCACTGAAACTGAAATCAAGGCCGGGACGATCCGTCATCGGCCGCGGAAACCTGAACACTTCTTTACGTCCCGTTTCAGCCAGTCTTGCCAGGACCGGTCCACCCGGGTAAGCCAGCCCCATCATCTTTGCGGTTTTATCAAAAGCTTCACCGGCTGCATCATCCAGGCTCTGGCCGATGATTTCATAGCTGCCAATAGCTGCCACCTGTGCCAGTAAGGTGTGTCCCCCAGACACCAGTAGTGCCACAAAGGGGAATTCCGGCGCCCCCGCCTCGAGCAAAGGCGCGAGTAAATGGCCTTCCATGTGGTGCACTTCAACCGCAGGTATAGCCAGCGCCCATGCCAGGCTTCTGGCAACAGCAGCGCCCGACATCAATGCGCCAATCAGCCCTGGACCCGCTGTATAGGCGATACCATCGAGCTCGTGCCGGCTGATACCCGCCTGCTCCAGCACTTTTTGGGCAAGTGGCAGCAGGTAACGAATATGGTCACGTGACGCCAGTTCCGGCACCACACCGCCATATTCTGCGTGCACCTCGACCTGGCTGTGCAAAACATGCGCACGCAGACCGGTCTCGCTGTCATACACAGCCAGCCCGGTTTCATCACAGGAGCTTTCAATTCCAAGAACTATCATCAAATATTCATCCGCATACTTCTGCAAGCGTGTTTTTGGGCTTTGTCACATCGGCACAAAGTGATATATAATACGCCGCTTGCCGCCCCATTGGCGGAGAATTATATAGCTTGTGCCCGTAAGCGGGCTGATTCAGGAAATTATTTATATGCCAGCAATTCGAGTTAAAGAAAACGAACCATTTGACGTTGCCCTGCGCCGTTTCAAACGTTCATGCGAAAAAGCCGGTGTACTCACAGAAGTACGTCGTCGCGAGGCTTATGAAAAGCCCACTGCAGAGCGCAAACGCAAGGCTGCTGCCGCTGTGAAGAGACATCTGAAAAAGCTGTCTAAAGAACGTGGTCGCATGGCTCGCTCCCCTCACCAACGCAGACGCTAAACTCAGTATTCTCCCATGAGTAGCGCCCTGAAAGACCAGATCCAGGACGCCATGAAAACCGCCATGAAAGGTGGTGATAAAGAGCGCCTGGCCGTTATTCGCCTGATGATGTCAGCAATGAAGCAGGTCGAAGTCGATGAACGCATTGAACTCGATGATAATCGCGTCCTGGGCATCCTCGACAAAATGGTCAAACAGCGCCGCGAATCCATCAGCCAGTTTCAAAGTGGCGGTCGCGAAGACCTGGCCACAAAGGAACAGGCAGAGATTGAAGTGATATCTGACTTCCTGCCGCAAGCCCTAAGTGAAGAAGAAATCGAGACCATCATCAACAAGGCCATCAGCCAAACCAGTGCGGCATCGATGAAAGACATGGGCAAGGTGATGGGCATTGTAAAACCCCAGATTACCGGTCGCGCAGATATGGGCGCGGTTAGCGGCAAGATCAAGTCATTACTTACATAAGATTGCGCTGTAATTCAGAGCAATCAAAACCGCCAGCAATATCACTTCACCGCCCAGGATGCAAAGCGGGGGTATATTTTTTTAACCGCGGAGACGCGGAGGCGCAGAGAAAATCACAGGTTTATGTCAGAGCGACCCTACGGCAAAGCCGAAGGGTCGCTCTGACTTATTAACAAATTCCTCTGCGTCTCCGCGCCTCTGCGGTAAACCGATTTGAGTGAGTTACGTTTTTCCCAGACTTATTATTTCTCGATCACTCCGCCATCATGTAGACTTCGGCGTTCCTGTAAAACTTTCGCCCATAGTTACCTAACATGGCTGACCTGAAAAACGACCGCTTTATTCGTGCATTGCTACGTCAACCAGTCGATAAAACACCGATCTGGATCATGCGCCAGGCGGGCCGTTATTTACCTGAATACCGCGAGGTGCGGGCCAGGGCAGGTGATTTCATGACGCTTTGCAGCACGCCCGAGCTTGCCTGCGAAGTCACCCTGCAGCCGCTGCGCCGGTTCGATCTTGATGCCGCCATTCTGTTTTCAGATATCCTGACTATCCCTGACGCCATGGGACTGGGGCTGTATTTCGAAGAAGGTGAAGGCCCGAAATTCAAGACAACAATCAGTAGCGCCCAGGATGTCGCGGCGATTGGCGTGCCTGACCCGGAGCAGGAACTGGGTTATGTCATGGATGCCGTTCGGCTGATCAGAAAAGAGCTGGACGGCAAGGTGCCACTGATCGGCTTTGCAGGCAGCCCCTGGACACTCGCGACTTACATGGTTGAGGGTGGCAGCAGCCGCGATTTCTATAAAGTAAAATCCATGCTGTTTGCACACAGCAAAACTGCACATCAGTTACTCGCCAAGCTTGCGGACTCAGTCGCCAGCTATCTCAATGCACAGATCGAAGCCGGGGCACAGGCTGTGATGGTGTTTGATAGCTGGGGTGGCGCACTTACAACGCGACACTATAAGGAATTCTCACTGGCATATATGCAACGCATTGTTGATCAGCTCACACGGGAAAAAGACGGCCAGAAAATACCTGTGATTCTGTTTACCAAGGGCGGCGGTCTCTGGCTTCCCGAACTGGCGGCAACCGGCTGTGATGCCCTCGGCCTCGACTGGTCAGTGGACCTGGCAGCAGCCAGGGCGCTGGTTGGTGACAGGGTAGCATTACAGGGCAACATGGATCCTGCCATCATGGCGACGAATCCACAAACCATCCAAACTGAAGTTGCCAACATTCTTGCTGATTTTGGTAATGGCAGCGGCCACGTGTTTAATCTCGGTCATGGCATCACCCCGCACATTGACCCGGAGAATGTCGCTGCACTGGTTGATGCCGTGCACGAAACCAGTATTCAATATCATCAATAAAAATTTTCACCGCAAAGACGCAAAGGACGCTAAGAATACTAATGTGTCTACCGCAGAGGCGCGGAGACGCAGAGAACAAATGTTTTTTATGTTTCTGCAGGTTGCGTTTACAAAACTTGCTGCGAACAGCTTTTTGAAAAATATCAACAACAACACCAGTCTTTTCTCTGCGTCTCCGCGCCTCTGCG
>CAZRKQ010000239.1:0-3285 GCA_964600755.1 uncultured Thiotrichaceae bacterium | reverse complement strand
AGTAGCCTGCCTGGAAGAAGAGCTTGGCGTTATTCTTTTCGAGCGTAATCGAAGAAATATGACACTAACTCAGTCAGGACTGGAGCTGGTTGAATATGCCCGAGAGATGGGCGAATCAGCAATGCGTATATCACTTGCAGCAACGGGTCAATCGCAAGCGATTGAAGGCGATGTCAGCATCACCGCACCAGATCTACTATCAACTTACTCATTACCCAAAATAGTAGAGAAAATTAGACAAAAAGCGCCAGGAATAAATATCGAAATAATATCGTCTAACGCAATCCATGATTTAACAAAGCGCGAAGCAGATATCGCCATTCGGCATGAACGACCAAAACAACCCGAATTGATAGCAAAACTTGCGGGCAATACAACAGGTCACTTTTATGCATCCAAAGATTACCTTGCACAACTCGAGCACCCAATAACGCTGGACGTTATAAATAAGGCAGACTTCATAGGACATGATAGTGTTGAATGGTTCTTGCCAATAGTGAATTCATTTGGCTTGCAGCTAACAGCTGAAAATTTAAAAATTATAACAAGCAGCGGTGTAACCTTACTGGAGCTAGTGAAACAAGGGCTGGGAATAAGTGTGCTTTATCGACAGGTGGCCGACTTGAACCCTAACCTTCAGCAAGTCTTTCCAGAATGTTCCATCCCGGTACCTGTCTGGCTCATAACACACAAAGAGCTTAGAACTAATCTACGTATTCGCATGGTATACGATATTTTGGCTGAAGCATTAGCTGAAATATAAAGTCGAGAATTAAACAAAAAATGGCTCTGACCTCTTTATGTTTCAAAATCAAATCACTCCGACCTCTTTAATTCATTTATAAAGGTCTGGTCAAATAATATTCGCTACGTCCCCTTTTATTATTCTTTTATTTTTGACCCCTTTTTTCTTTACAATGGGTAGTGCAACAAGCGACTGATACAGATCTCATTTCAGGGCAGGTTATGTGTATCGGAGGTATGTATTTCTGTGTATCGGAGGTATGTATCAGGTACGATACAGGTCAATGAATAGCCGAAGCGATGAGAAACCCAGAAACGGCCTGGCCGGACTCAAACACTGGCGTTATGACCTGGGCGCCGGCCTGCAGGTCGCGCTGGTATCCATGCCGCTCTCGCTGGGCATCGCGGTAGCCTCAGGTGCGCCGCCCATCACCGGTATTGTCTCTGCCATCATTGCCGGCCTTATCTTTCCCTTTCTCGGTGGTGCGTATGTCACCATCAGCGGGCCGGCCGCGGGCCTTGCACCGGCACTCCTTGCCGGCATGCTGACGCTGGGCAACGGCGACCTTGCTGCTGGTTATCCGCTGCTGCTGGTCGCGATCTGCCTCACCGGCCTGGTGCAGATCGTCCTGAGTCTGGTTAATGCCGGCCGCTTTGCCATCTTTCTGCCGGTGACCGTTGTGGAGGCCATGCTCGCGGCTATCGGTATCATGATCATCGTCAAGCAAATCCCGCCCCTGCTCGGTGATCTTGCGCCGTTGAGCAAAGACATGTACACCGCCATTCTCAAACTGCCCGAAAGCCTGACTCGTATCGAGTGGCCGGTGTTTCTGATCGGCGCATTGTGCCTGTTCCTGATGTTCTATTTGAACAAAACGCGTTTGATGTGGTTGAAGCGGCTGCCACCCGCACTCTTCGTGGCCCTGGTCGGCATCCTGCTCGGTTACGTCTTCGATCTGGACGCCCGGCATCTGATCAGCATGCCGGACGATATTCTCAAGGGCGGGATCACCCTGCCCGCCTTCGACGATGTCTGGCAAAGGACGGAGCTCTGGGGCAGCCTCATCATCGTCATTATCACGCTCACCCTGATTGACGGTATCGAGTCGCTCGCGACCATTGCGGCGGTCGACAAGATCGACCCTTTCCAGCGTAAATCGCACGCCAACACCACGTTACGAGCCATGGGTGTATCGAATATGCTGTCCAGCATCTTCGGCGGCCTGACGATTATCCCCGGCGGCGTGAAGAGCCGCGCCAACATCGATGCCGGTGGCCGCACCCTGTGGGCGAATTTCTATAACGCTGTCTTTCTGATTATCTTCCTGTTCCTGGCCAAAGACCTGATCAGCCGTATACCGCTGGCCGCCATCGGCGCCATCCTGGTGTATGTCGGTTGGCGGCTGTGCGAATACCGCGTGTTCCAGAAGACCTACGCCATCGGTCGCGATCAGATCGTCATCTTCCTGATCACCATTGTCGCGATCCTCGCGACGGATCTTTTATTCGGCATCCTGACCGGCATCGCCGCCGAGATCATCCTGCTGGCTTATTTGTTGAGCCCCTCGTTCCGCATCGTGCTCACCGGGCGGCTCACCTTCAGTCAAGCCGCTGCTTTGGTGCTGCGCAATCTGATTAATCTGTTCCGCAGCCCTGTCATCAAGCTCAAGCGTGAAGAGTACAGCGGCCAGCCACATTACGAAATCACCCTGGGATCGGTGGTGTGCTTCAACCTGCTGCCGCTCGACAAGCTCCTGCAGTCGCTGCCACAGGGCGCGGCGATCACACTGGCGGCCAGCGAATCGGGGCATATCATCGATCACACTGCCATGGAGTATCTGCACAACTTTCAGGAAGAGTGTTTGCGCGAAGGCCGGGCTTTCCGACTCATGGGCATGGAAAACTATTACCAGTTTACCCCGCACTCCCTGTCGGCACGCATGCACGACGCCAAGCTGGTGCGGGAAAGGGCGCGCCTGTCCGAACGCTCACAGTTGCTGGCGCAAGTCGCCGCCGGCCACGGCCTCGATTTTCGCGCTACGGTCGTTGGCACCTTGAACCTGCATGATTTTGTCTATCTGCGCCGTGGCGACATGCGTCAGGAATGCAATGTCATGACCGGCCTGTATGCCGGTTGTCATGTGAAGCTGTTCGATTACAGTCACACGGCCGCGCCCGACTATTACGCCGAGCACCGGCATACGCTGATTATCTTGAGGCCGCAGGAAGAAGGGGTGGAGTTGCATGACCTGGTAGTGACCCCCGGTCATTACCTGCAACGCTATCTGGTCGAGTTCGAAGAGATCGATACACCTGCACTCACCGCTGCCAGTCGCGAAAACCGCTGGTACCGGCGCCCACAGGATGTCGTCCCGGAGGGCTTGATCAAGCAGCTGCTGGTCGTGCTGGAAAACTATCCTGGCATCTACATCGAGATTTGCGACAATGCACTGCTTGCCTTCCATCCCGATCGCGAATTACTGGATGTGGATGGCATCGTCTCTTTGCTCGGCATCGCCTATCTGTTGTGCATAAAGTAAG
>CAZRKQ010000238.1:0-10651 GCA_964600755.1 uncultured Thiotrichaceae bacterium | reverse complement strand
TCCGAGCGCCCGCTGCCGCCCGGATTTCGTTCACTGGTGATTTCGATTGTAATGGTACTGCTACCAACGATCATGATTGCGATGCAACCGGACCTGGGTACTGCGCTGCTGGTTGGTGCTGCCGGCTTCTTCGTGGTTTTCTTTGCCGGCATACGCTGGCGTGTACTGATAGGCGCCGGCCTGGCGTTGCTGGCATTTATTCCGATTTTATGGCGAATGATGCATGACTATCAACGACAGCGAGTGTTGACCTTGCTTGATCCGGAAAGTGACCCACTTGGTGCCGGATACCATATTATTCAATCGAAAATTGCGATTGGTTCCGGTGGTCTTTACGGCAAAGGCTGGTTAAACGGTACCCAGTCACAGCTCGATTTTTTACCGGAGCGTTCAACAGACTTTATTTTCGCTGTGTATGCGGAAGAATTTGGTATGATGGGAGCTGTCGTATTGCTGTCGTTGTATGCATTTATTATCTGGCGCGGTTTGTATATCGCGGATCACGCTCAGGATAATTTTAGCCGCTTACTCGCGGGCAGTTTGAGTATGACCTTTTTTGTGTACCTGTTCGTCAATGTCGGTATGGTATCGGGAATTCTCCCTGTTGTAGGTGTACCATTACCCCTGGTGAGTTATGGTGGAACATCGCTGGTCACACTGATGGCGGGATTTGGAATGCTGATGTCGATAAACTCTCATCGCAGATTGTTGTCAAGATAATAATAATAAGAACTAAGAATAAGATCCATGAATCGAGTTACCTTTCTTTTTGCGTTAATCGTAATGTCTATTTCACTGAATGTGCAGGCAGACTACAGCCAGCGCAGTGATGTTCAGCAGTTTATTGACGAGATGGTTGAAAAGCACGGCTTCAACCGTGACGAGCTGGTGTCAATGCTGGCTTCGGCAAAAAAACTGGATGGTGTGCTGGAAGCGATCTCAAAGCCGGCCGAGAAAGTTCTGACATGGAAAGAATACCGGCCGATTTTTGTCACTTCAAAGCGTATTAAAGGCGGCAATAAGTTTCTCAAGCAGCACCATGAAACGCTGCAGCGTGCTGAAAAAGAGTACGGTGTTCCTGCTGAAATCATTACCGCCATTATCGGTGTTGAAACGTACTACGGCAGGCTGAGCGGAAAAACACAGGTGTTTGATTCGCTGGTTACGCTGGGTTTTGACTATCCGCCTCGTTCACGCTTCTTTCTCAGTGAGCTTGAGCAGTTTCTGTTGCTGACGCGCGAAGAAGATGTTGACGTGAAAGACGTTCGTGGCTCTTATGCAGGCGCTATGGGTATGCCTCAATTTATCTCCAGCAGCTACCGGCACTATGCAGTTGATTTTGATGGTGATGGTAAACGTGATTTATGGGGCAATACGGAAGATGTAATTGGCAGTGTGGCCAATTACTTCAAGGTACATGGCTGGAAGTCCGGTGGTGAGGTTGTAATTCCGGCACGTGTAAACGGCCAGATTGAAGAGACGAGAAACAAGCTGAAGCCGCACACGCTTATTTCAGAGCTCAGCCGTGAAGGGGTCTATCCCCAGGCCCACATTAATAATGACGAGAAAGCGACAGTAATAACGCTGCATGGCAAAGAGGGCAAGGAATATTGGCTTGGTCTGGACAACTTTTATGTGATAACGCGCTACAATCATAGTGCCATGTATGCAATGGCTGTATATCAATTGAGCCAGGAATTTGATACGCAGAAATGATGCATTCTGATTTCTCACCAAAATACCTGTTTGTGCTGATTCTGTTATCAGCACTCACCGCCTCCTGCAGCGTCAAAGATGGTGCGCCTGATAAAGATGGTGCGCCTGGTAAATATGCAAAGGACTGGAACGAAATACCCGATGCGGTTCCCAAGGCTGAGGCAAAAAGCAAATACGGCAACCCCGATTCCTACGAAGTGTTTGGCAAGCGATACTATGTCATGGACAGCAGCGATGGATTCAAACAAAAGGGCGAAGCATCCTGGTATGGTACAAAGTTCCATGGTCAACGTGCATCAAGCGGTGAAACATACAATATGTATGCGATGACGGCAGCGCACAAAACCCTTCCACTGCCATGCTATGTTGAAGTTAAGAATCTGAATAATGGCCGCAAGGCGATTGTTAAGGTCAATGACAGGGGCCCGTTTCATGGCGGGCGTATTATCGATCTCTCTTATGCGGCTGCCACCAAGCTGGGTGTTGTTGCGAGCGGCACAGCGCCCGTAGAAATTCGTGTTGTCAATGAGCGTGGTGAATCTGTTGCCGGCATTGACGAGGAGTATATAGATGAAAACGGCAAGCTCTATGTGCAGATTGCTGCATTTTCTACAGAAGAAAACGCACTGAAAATGATTACTGACTTGCGCGAAAAGAAATTCCATAGTGTTCGCATTCATGTTGATAACAACAAGGGAAAGTTATTATACAGGGTGCGCATAGGGCCAATGCCAACAGATAATGTTGCTGAAAAGGTATTGGCCCAGCTAAAAGAAATTAATTTAAATAATGCAAAAATAATCAGATATAACTAAACAGATGACAATACTAAAACATACGATATTCTCATTCTCAACAATTTCCGCTCTACTTTTTCTATTCATTTCAACTGCAAATGCTGCTGTTCCGATTCCGGCACCACCGCAGGTTGCGGCAAAAAATTATATTGTGGTTGATGCAAATAGTGGCCGCGTGCTCGCCGAAAAAGAAGCTGATGTACAGGTAGAGCCTGCCAGCATCACCAAGCTGATGACGTCTTATGTGATTTACAAGGAACTCGAAGCGGGTCGGTTGAACATGGATGATATGGTGACAATCAGCGAAAAGGCATGGCGTATGGGCGGTTCACGCATGTATGTTGAAGTTGACAAGCAGGTCAGTGTGCATGATCTCATGAAAGGACTGATCATACAGTCTGGTAATGACGCTACAGTCGCGCTTGCTGAGCATATTGCCGGTACGGAACGTGCTTTCGTTGATTTGATGAATCAGCATGCTGCTGAACTGGGTATGGCTGGAACAAATTTTGTGAACAGTACTGGCTGGCCTGAAGAGGGCCACCTCACCACGGCAAGAGATATATCCACACTTTCGCTGGCTGTTATTCAGGAGTTTCCTGAGCATTACGCCTGGTATAAGGAGAAAGTGTTTACTTTTAATAATATCAAGCAATATAACCGTAACAAGCTGTTATGGAGTGACGAAAGTGTTGATGGTATCAAGACCGGGCATACCGAGTCAGCAGGATATTGCCTGGTAGCCTCTGCGGTGCGCTCGGATATGCGATTGATATCGGTTGTGCTCGGTACAGACAGTGAGAAAACAAGAGCAAGTGTGAGCCAGTCTATATTGAATTATGGTTTCCGCTTCTTCGAAACACACAGGCTTTATGCGGCGGGTGAGGTCCTGAACCGTTCTCGCGTATGGAAAGGGGATAGCGAAAAAGTTTCACTGGGCTTGCTGGAAGATCTTTATATCACGATCCCTCGAGGTTCATACAAGGAGCTGGACGCGGTGATGGATGTCGATGCCAATATTGAGGCGCCCCTGGATAAAGGTTCACAGCATGGCGCAGTTCGAGTCAATCTTGCCGAAGAAGAAATGCTGCATGCTCCGCTGGTTGCGCTCGAATCGGTAAATGAAGGCAGTATATTTCAGATTGCAAAAGATCATATCCTGCAGCTGTTCAACTGATACCGAATATTTCGGTTCATCTGTATAGGCAACACTAGTGGCCACTTCAGAACCAGTCGTATATCTCAACGGTGATTATTTGCCGCAGTCACAGGCAAAGGTATCTGTGCTGGATCGCGGTTTTTTGTTCGGTGACGGAGTATACGAAGTCATACCCGTTTTTGGCGGTAAGCCGTTACGTTTAAATGAACATCTTGACCGCTTGCAGAGAAGCATGGGCAGGGTAGCACTGCAGAATCCGTTAACACGGGACGAGTGGAATGAAATTTTCCAGATACTGCTGGAGAAGAATCCTGGTGCGGACCGTTCGATATACCTGCAGGTAACACGCGGCGCAGCACCGGTCCGTGATTTATCCGTCGGCCCGGATGTTCAGCCGACGGTTTTCGTCATGGTAAATGATATCAAGCCGGTTGATTATGCCAGGCTGGAGAATGGTATCGAGGCAATTACTGTCGATGATTTCCGCTGGAAAGCCTGTGACGTTAAATCGGTTTCGCTGATTGCTAATGTCATGATACGACTTCATGCTAACGAGTTGAGTGTCACGGATGCTGTTATGGTGCGTGACGGGCTGGTTACCGAAGGAACAGCAAGTAATATTTTCATGGTTAAAAATGGCATTATCTCGACACCTCCCGATAGTGAATGTCTGTTGCCTGGTATTACACGAGACCTGGTGATAGAGCTTGCACTGGCGAACGGCTTTGAAGTTAAACAGCGTGATATTAAGCAGAATGAACTGGATGCTGCTGACGAGATCTGGTTGACGAGTTCGACTCGCGAAATTGCACCGGTTGTGAAGCTCAATAATCATGTTGTTGGTGATGGGGTAGCAGGTGAGTGCTGGAAAAAGATTATCGGTGTATACCAGGACTACAAGCAGGAATTAAGAAATGGCTGATTCAACTCCTGAAGATGAAGAAAGCCCACTGAAGTTTCCCTGCGAATTTCCAATAAAAGCAATGGGCAAGGCAACGCCTGAACTGGAGATAGCCGTGCTTGAAATTATGAACCGCCATGTCCCGGACCTGGGTGAGGGTGCAGTAAGAACCCGCGAAAGCCGAAATGGAAATTACATATCAATAACGGTAACGATACAGGCAAGAAGCCGTGATCAACTCGATGCTATCTACATGGAACTCACTACCTGTGAGCATATTGTCTTTGCTATCTAAGTAACCAGGTAATGACCATCATTGTTCGTGAACTTGGCTTGCAGCCTTATGAGCAGGTCTGGCAAGACATGCTGCTGTTTACCGGGCAGCGTACAGATTCAACAGCAGATGAATTGTGGTTGTTGCAGCATCCGCCGGTATACACGCTTGGCAAGAACAGCAAGCCTGAACACATACTCAATCCCGGGGATATCACGGTGATTGAATCTGACCGTGGCGGCCAGGTGACCTATCATGGTCCGGGCCAGATTATTGTTTATACACTGCTGGACCTGGGCCGAATGCATATTGGCGTGCGTGAACTGGTGACCCGGATTGAAGTGAGTGTTATTAACCTGCTTGAGGAATACGGTGTCAGTGCAAATGCCAGGAAGGATGCGCCCGGTGTCTATGTTGATGACAGAAAAATAGCTGCGCTCGGATTACGCGTGCGTAAAGGCCGCAGTTTTCACGGTCTGGCGCTGAATGTGGACATGGATCTTGAGCCATTTTCCCGTATAAACCCCTGTGGCTTTGAGGGTTTAGAGGTCACACAGTTGTCTGCACTGGCTGATATAACTGATTTCAACAACGTTGAACAGCAGTTACTGTCTCATATAAAACGCCAGTTCCTGTAAAATACGCCCATGTCACAGAATCCAGATCAGAAACAAAGCCGCTCCAGCCACGGAAAACCGTATCGTGCCGAGCAGGGCGTTAAGCACAAGGGTGCTGAAAAAGTCGCCCGTATACCGGTCAAGGTGGAGCAGCACACAGAGCGCTTGCGCAAGCCTTCGTGGATCCGTGCCAAATCGCCGTTTCATCCCAATGTAAACAAGCTGAAATCGGTATTGCGTGAACAGAAACTGCATACAGTATGTGAAGAGGCTGCCTGCCCGAACCTGGGCGAGTGTTTCGGTAAAGGCACTGCAACATTCATGATTATGGGTGATATCTGCACCCGCCGCTGTCCGTTCTGTGATGTTGGCCATGGCCGCCCTTTGCCGTTGGATACAGATGAACCGGTCAAGTTGGCAGAAACGATCAATGCAATGGGCTTGAGTTATGTTGTAATAACATCGGTTGATCGTGATGACCTGCGTGACGGCGGTGCATCACACTTTGTTGAATGCATTGAACAGGTGCGCAACAACAACCCGGACATTGAGATTGAAATACTGGTGCCGGATTTTCGCGGACGTATGGATGTTGCACTTGATATCATGCATAAGCAGCCACCGGATGTGTTCAATCATAATCTTGAAACAGTGCCGCGTTTATACAAACAATGCAGGCCAGGCTCTGATTATCAATGGTCGCTTGATTTGCTCAAGGCATTCAAACAGGCGCATCCGGATGTGCTGACAAAATCGGGCTTGATGCTTGGCCTGGGTGAAGAGATTGGTGAAGTCATAGAAGTGATGCGCGATATGCGTAATCACGATGTGGAAATGCTTACACTCGGTCAATACCTGCAGCCCAGCAAACATCATTTGCCGGTCGAGCGTTTTGTTACACCCGATGAGTTTGATGCGCTCTATCGAACAGGTATGGAGATGGGATTTAAGCATGTGGCCAGCGGACCTATGGTTAGATCTTCATATCATGCGGATCTACAGGCCCACGGCAAATTCTAGAGTTGAAAGGAAATATGAAATATTTTTTCAAGACCATTCGTTTATTCCTGCAGCCGGTTATTCTATTCGCCGATTGGCTGACACGTCCTTCGTGGCCGAAGCGTAGCGAGGAAGAACAGAAATCGATGGATGCAAAAACATCGAAGCTGGCGTTGTATCAGTTTTATGCGTGTCCGTTTTGCATCATCACGCGTCGTACCATGCGCAGGCTGGGTTTAAATATCGAATTACGCGATGCGCAAAATGACCCCCAGTGGGAGCAGGAGTTGATCGAACAGGGCGGTAAACGCCAGGTGCCTTGCTTGCGTATCAGTGATCAGGACGGCAAGGTTGAATGGCTATATGAATCCAAAGATATCAAGCACTACCTCGAGCAGCAGTACGGCGATACTGCCTGAATAGAATCAGGCTTCTGTTGCGCAGCTATATGCAGCCAATTTGTATCGCCCTAAGTGGGCATTAAATAAGTCCACAGATGAACGCAGATAAACACGGATACTGAATATGTTATTTAGCCGCGAACAACGCAAAGGGCGCGAACAAAACAAAAACATGAGCAATAGATTTGAAGCTTTTCGCGTGCTTTGCGTTGTTCGCGGCTCATTATTCTCTTCGTGATTTACCAAAGACACTGGATTCCTGCGTCCGCAGGAATGACAACATAAAAAACATCTGTGTTTATCTGCGTTCATCTGTGGATAATTACTTAACGGTTCATGGCGATTCGCAACAAGCCGGCTACGCTGACCGCATCGGTGATTTCGCCATCGATAACGAGCTGGATGGCATCATCGAGAGGCAATTTCATCAGCTGCAAGTCTTCAGTTTCCTCGAAATCGGTTTCTCCCTCGGTGAGACCGGTTGCGACATAAACAATACCGCGTTCATCGGTGACTGAGTTCGAAGTATGCAAATGCATCAGTGTTTGCCAGTTGTCAGCGCTTATCCCGGTTTCCTCCTTGAGTTCGCGTTTGGCTGATAACAGCGGATCGATATGCAGCGGCCCGCCACCCATGGGTATTTCCCAGGAATAGCAGTCAGGTACGTAGCGATACTGTCCGACCAGCCAGGTATTGTCCTGTTGATCCAGCGGGATGATACCTATGGCGATATTCTTGAACAGGATTTTTCCGTAGTGTGACAAGCCGCCGCCCGGATTAATCACATCGTCTTCCTCGAGACAGAACCACGGATTTTCATAAACCTGTTTGTTGCTTTGTTGCTTCCATGGATTGGGCTGTGTTTTCAATTTGGCTGTTTTGGGCTTCATCCGGGTATTACCTCAATAATCTGCGCTTGATGCTGTGTGTGTTTTTTATTTGCCTGCTTGCTGGCGGCTGTGCTGCATCAGTTTGCATGTTATCTATTGCCGCTTCGATCTGTTCCGGTTGGTGTTGTTTGATCGCATGTAAATGGATGCCGATGTTGTTAGTTGCCAGGGCGATATCATAATCCGTCTGCAGCTTCATCCAGTAGGCAGGTTCGTTGTTGAAATACCGGCCAAGGCGCACGGCGGTGTCGGCAGTGATTGCACGCTTCCCCAGGACAATCTCATTAATGCGCCGCGGTGGAACCTCGATGGCGCGTGCAAGCTGGTTCTGGCTCAGGTTTCTGGGCTGTAGAAACTGTGCATACAGGGTTTTACCGGGGTGGTATGATGCCATTTGTCAAATATAACGAATTACGTTATATAACGCAATGCGTTATAGTTGACAGGGACTAGGTTCTAGTGACTAGGTACTGGGAAAAACCTGTGGGTATACGCTAACACTCGCTTTTAATTAGTCCACAGATGAACACAGATAAACACGGATGTTTTTATGGTCCGCAAAAAACGCCATTATCGATAGTTATATTCGCGTTCTTTGCGTTTTTTGCGGACAAAATATAGTTTTGTTTTATCCGTGTTTATCTGTGTTCATCTGTGGACCATAAATAACACCTCCACTTCATATCGCCCGATTTCTGTATTGAAACTTAATCCAGTTTTCTCCTATAATGAGAACATTATGAGAACAAATGGTTTAACTGACGGTCAGCGCAAGGTGCTCGACTTTATCCAGCGCTACATTGCGATTCACACCGTACCGCCGAAGTTGCAGGAGATTGCCGAGGGTATCGGTATTTCCTCGCGCGGGGTTGCGCACCGTTATGTGCAGGCACTGGCGGACGCCGGTTATGTTGAAACGGGCAGCGGCAGGCATCGTGGTATTCAGCTGCTCAGGTCGAATCCGTATCGTCCTGAATCGACACTGCCATTGCTGGGAAAGATTGCGGCCGGCAAACCCATCGAGGCCATTCCGGGGCGCGATGAAATTGATCTCAGTGAATTTTTCGGCAGTAATAATTTCGCGATCCAGGTCAGGGGTGACTCGATGATCGATGCCGGTATCCTCGATGGCGATACCGTGATTATCGAGTTTCGCGAGACTGCCAATGATGGCGATATCGTTGTTGCCCTGATCGACGAAAGCGAGACCACGTTGAAACGTTTCAAGCGCAGCCAGCGTGGCAAGTACATCAAGCTGATAGCGGAAAACAGCGAAATGGAACCGATGGTGTATGAGGCAGAGCGTGTACGTATACAGGGTGTGCTGATCGGGCAGCTAAGGAAGTATTGAAACTTTTTTTGTCCACAGATGAACGCAGATGAACACAGATGTTTTTATGCCGTTACTCCTACAAACGCAGGAGTCCAGGGTCTTTAATAAACCACGAAAAGAATAATGGTCCGCAAAAAACGCAAACAACGCGAACAACACAAAAACATAACTAAAGGGTTTGGCACTTTTTGCGTCCTTTGCGTTTTTCGCGGACAAATAACATGTTTAATATCTGTGTTCATCTGCGTTCATCTGTGGACTATCGTTTTTTGGTTGTTCTTGTCCCCATGAATTCTTGTCCCATACATTGGCCGCGCGCGATTGCGTTGATTGATATGAATGCTTTTTTCGCATCGGTCGATCAGCGGGATTTCCCGTCACTGCTGGGTCAGCCGGTGGCGATTACCAACGGCCTGCGTGGCAGTTGTGTGATTACCAGTTCCTACGAAGCGCGGGCGAGGGGGGTGCGCACCGGCATGCGTTTACCGGAGGCACGCAAGTTATGTCCGAACCTGGTGCAGCGTCCGGCGCGGCCGGAGGTCTATGCGCGGGTTTCCACTAATATCATGCAGGCGCTGCATGAAGTATGCCCTGACATGGAAGTGTTCTCTGTCGATGAGGCCTTTATCGATATCACGCCCTGCCAGCGTTTATACGGGTCGCCGGTGCGAGCGGCGCGTTTGCTGAAGCAGGCCGTGTACCGTGCCTCGGGGTTGCTGTGTTCCATTGGTGTCAGCGGCGACAAGACCACCGCCAAGTTTGCTGCCAAGCTCAACAAGCCGAACGGTTTCACTGTGATTCCACCATGGGAAGCAAAGCAACGCTTGCGTGATGTGCCGGTGACCGAGCTCTGCGGCATCGCCGAAGGCATTGGCCGCTTCCTCGCCGACTTTGGTGTGAAGCGTTGCGGCGATATGGAAAAGCTGCCGATCAGTATTCTCGCGCGGCGCTTCGGCAATCCCGGTCGCCGTATCTGGTACATGTGCCAGGGTGCGGACCCCGATCCACTGCACCCGGATGTAGCAGCGCCCAAGTCGATCGGCCATGGCAAGGTGATGCCGCCGGGTACACGTTCGCACGACGTGGTACTGACCTACCTGCAACACATGTGCAGCAAGGTGGGTGCGCGCTTGCGTCGTCATGATCTTGAGGCGCGCACGTTCTGGGTCGGCTTGCGCCTGCACTACGGCTGGGTCGGTGGCAAGGTGCGGCTGCCGACTTTCGGCAACGACCACCGCAAAATTTACCAGTACTGCCGGCAAACACTGGAACTGGCCTGGCAGGGTGAGGGCGCGCGCCAGATACAGGTCACAGCGCTGGATCCGCAGCCGGAATCGACACAACTGGATATGTTTGCCGATGACCCTGAAAAACAGCTGCAGGAGAAAATGCTGCACAAAGCCATGGACAGTATTAACCAGCGTTATGGTGAATTTACACTGTCACCGGCGCGCTTGCTGCAACGTTCCGATATGCCCAACGTAATTGCACCGGCGTGGAAACCGGACGGGCATCGGCAGACGATATAGATATGTGAAATTTTTGAATGTCCGCTGTCGACCCC
>CAZRKQ010000237.1:0-3377 GCA_964600755.1 uncultured Thiotrichaceae bacterium | reverse complement strand
GTTGATTACAGCCGGTTCCACAACGCTGCTCTGGATGCCGGTATCACTGGCGCTGGTCGGCAGCGGTATCGGCATGGTGTCAGGCCCGGCGCAAGCCGCGGCGCTGTCAGCCGTGCCATCCGGGCAAAGTGGTGTTGCGGCTGGCATCCTGTCGACGATGCGTTACCTGGGTGGCATAGCGGGAATCACTATTATCTCGACCATTCTCATCGACACCGATCCCGCCGGAATATTGCGTCAGAACAAAATCTGCTTCGTCATCTATATCGGTGTCTATGTCTTTGCGCTCGTGTTGGCACTGGCAATACCGCGACGCACACGACCCCTCTTATAGCGATAAGTCGTTTTCTCGTTTCCACTCAGCTTTAAGTTTGCTGACAATAAAAAATAGCTTGCCGCGACCCGGCTACAGGTTCCTGTCGGGTACCACTAACCCGGCATCTGCATTAATTCGGAAACCTCAAGCCATCCACCAACATCAAGAAACGGGCATTTCCCAGCGATCGACAGTGCCTCATCCATAGAGTCAACTTCGATTATGGTGAAACCAGACATGGTTGACGTACCACTATTAGTAATCGAGCCATCGGAGTTTATCGTGTTCGTATCTTTAAGCGGATTCGCCGGACTAACGGCTGCATCGCCTAGCGAATTTAACCAGTCCATATACTTCGCAAAATGTTGCTTACCTTCCTCCGGGCTAGATGGCTGATCGCCGCCCAGATAAACAATAAAGTATTGGGGCATTTATTTTTCTCCTGGATTGAAGCGTAAAGTTTACCGCATATCAGAAAACATAACGCTCCTCATCAACGGACAACAAAGCACACGGTCTGGCTTTTCGGCGCAGATCTAATTGGATAGGTCAGATTCTGTAAGCGAACGAAAGCAACTTGGCATTTAAGCAGGAGATGCTATTGTTACAACATGAACGTCCAGCGCACATTTGTGACAGCCACACTACTGTGTCTGTCAATGGGATTTTCCTGCCTGGTACAGGCCGCCGTTTGTGATGTCGATACAAATGGTGTCGTGGATCGCCTGGATCTCAGCCTGATCGTCAGCGCGCGCAATACACCGGCTGATGGAACAAACGACCCACGCGATGCTGACGGTAACGGCACCATCACGGTACTCGATGTACGTACCTGTATACGGCAGTGTAATGTGCCAGGCTGTGCGATAATCGATCCCGCTCCTCCTCCACCTCCCCCGACCGATGATGCAGGTCAATCTGATGCGCCGGATGCTACCCCGATTCAGAAAGCAGTCAAAGCTGTCAGCAAACCGGACCAGGCAACTACTGGCCAATCAAGTGCTGATGCCAAGGGAAGGGCGATAGTCAGCAGCACTGATTGGAAAGTAAAGCGCGGCGATACACTGTATGCTATCGGGCGCGCAGTTTATCCGCAGGACGCCCGTAAGCAAGCAGATTTAAGGCGGGATATCATGCAGCTGAATCCCGCTGTCTTCGCCAATGGTGCGAATAATATGGCTGTCGGCACTGTTCTCAAACTACCCGATTATGTAGTACCCAAAAGTACGCCATCTAAAGTAGCTGAACCGGCACAAGTTCCTGCACCTGTTCCAGCCACAGTTACTCCCAGGCCTGCATCACAGCCTGCTGTTTCTGTCCCGGCCGTCAAGCCAGAACCCGAAAGTCAGGCAAAGCAAGAACCATCCACGGTCAAGGAACAATCCGCTTCTGACCCGTTTGCTGGGGAAGGTAATTTTCTGGCAAGTCTTGGTTACTCTTACGGTGGGGACAAATTGGTTAATGACGATGGTTCGTACGATCCTGCAGGAGCCGGTGGCCAATTGCGCCTGGGTTATGAACAAATGTATCAACATTATGGCGGCTATCGCATAGCGCTCGGTCTTCAGTACGGTTTGGGGGACGACAGCGGGGATACGACATTTAGAGATACCTATTTACAATTGGCGTATCAATATCGCGCGAATCCATTAGTCTACGGTATTGGTGTTGTATTTAGTGGAGGGGCGACGTTCAAGAATGACTCCACTACCGACTACGATGCTGCAACTGGTGCGGTTGTGTATTTGGAGAATGTTGGGAACAGTGCCCTGGCTGGCTGGGGGCTTAGTTACACCTATCTGGAAATTGACGAGGAAGGCAGCTCTGAATCATTTGATGCCTCACGAGGCGAACTTTATTACAGCTGGAGATTTTAGATCCTGTTAACGGCGTCATGATTTTTATATCGGTTGAATGCAAACTAGCTCCTTCGGAATGGTTCGATATCGCCTAACACCTCGCATCAGCGATCAGCAAAGCGCGAAGCGGTTTACTGATCCGACTGCATTTACCGGTCAGGCTTTTTTGCAATGCCACGTATCGTGGGGCGAACGAGTGGCGGGGCATTGCGCATGTTTTCTCTTTCAATTTGAATAATATCAAAGCCCAGGCTTACAATTGCCGATTCCGTTTCCCTGTTCAGGTGGCAATTTCCCATGAATGTTTTCCATACCGGATTTATTATATTCTGCCATCGCCTTCTCGAGCTGCCGTCAGCAGCTGCAACATGCTCCAGGAAAACGAAGCCTCCCCCCGGCTTTAATACTCGCCTGATTTCACGTAGACAGGCTTTTAAATCTGTTACCGAGCAGCAAACCAACGATGACACGACATAGTCGAATGACTCGTCAGCGGCTTCGATTTGATCCGCTGTTCCACTGGTTACACTGACATTTTCCAGCTGTTGATTGCCTATTTTTGCCTTTAAAAACTTGCGCATATGCTGGTCAGGTTCAGTAACAACAAGCCGGGTAACATTGGCAGAATAAAGTTTGATATTTGCGCCAGTGCCAGCGCCAACTTCCAGTACCTCACCGCTAACTTGCTGGAGAAGATCATACCTCCACTCCTTCAGGCAGGCCTCTTCCGTTTTAGCCATGACCCTGTCATAAAAATAGGCGGTTAAAAAGGACATGAAGGTTTCTCAGGTTTTGAAATACATAACGCTCAACCCAGCAAGCGCAGCTTATAAAGGTTCGACTGCATGTGTCTGTTATGCTGCTCCATGTGCCTTTGTTTTTATACAGGCTTTAAAAGTCGTTTGGCAAATATAAGGCTTATCGATTCCCGTTGTGCCATCCCCAAGAAAGTATATTCTGATGTATTTATAGTTTGGATATTTTGCAAGGACTACCAGCGTTTCCCTTTCAACACTGCTAACTAATTTTTCCTTTTCCGCTTCGGGGAGCATATTGAATTCGGAATTTTTTATCACATAAGACAACTCTTTAGATGAGTGAATTATATATACCTGTCCTTTAGAGATCTGTGCTTGCAATTGTTCTTGAATGTTCGCGGCTTCCTCTGGAGGAAAATCACATCCTGTGCAAAATATTGCACA
>CAZRKQ010000236.1:0-71328 GCA_964600755.1 uncultured Thiotrichaceae bacterium | reverse complement strand
ATTGTGAGCCCGGAGGGTAAACGCCTGCTTGCCGACTACAGTCATCAGATCAACAAAATCATCGCCTGGAACCGCCACGGGCCTCTGGCATTCCTTGAAACCAGAAAACTGGCAGCGCAATTGTCCAGACAAAAATTTACTCAAATTTACTGCTTCGACACTAATCCTCGCATTGCCGCCATTACCAACAGTGTTTCCGGAGAACTTCACTGGTACAGAGGGTCCTCTACGCTCAAGCACTGCGCCCGCCATTACCTTGACCTGGTTGCAGAAACAAATGAGACGAATATCGAAGATATACCTGTAAACATCCCCGTATCCCGATCAGCCCTGGAAAAAACCGATCAGGAGCTTGCCAGCCTGGGAATCAGCAGAGATGACACGGTTGTCATGTTCCATCCGACATTCAGCGGTTATTCGCGCTTTTTTATCCGTAAAAGAACCGCAAAAAAAAGAAAATTATGGCCTGCTTCTAACTATGGTGAACTGGGACATCGCCTGGCTTCCACGCGCCTCGCTAACGGTAAATCACCAAAAATATTGATTGCGCTGCTGCCTGACGAGTTATCTTTTGGCAAACGCATTGTTTCACACAGCAAAGGAACCATCACATTGCTCAAATCCGAATCTGGATTTGAACGCTACAAGGCATTACTGAGCAGGGCAAATTTGCTGGTATCCCCGGATTCAGGACCGATGCATCTGGGTGCAGCTGTCAATACGTCAATCGTCGCATTTTTCTCCATGAAAGACCCGGCTGACTGCGGCCCTTATATGGACCCTGACAGATATACTATTCTACGCTCTGAAGATTCAGACAGTCCGGAACAAGGTATAGCATCTATTTCTGTTGATACCGTTTATGAAGCCTGTATAAGTCAGCTCAACCGGCTGGCAGCTGATCCTGAAAACCGCCTCTCATGAACATTCTGACGCTTTGTCTGTCTCCGGACCTTGGCGGCCTTGAATTATACGCGTATCGCAGCGCCATGGAGCTGAACGAAAAATCGGATCTTGTTTTTATCGCCCACCCACACGGCAAACTGGCGAAAAAACTGGCAGAGTCACCCATAAAAACGCATTATCTTTCATCTGCGTTCTACCGCCTGCCTCTAATCAGCGCATTCAGACTTGCCCGTCTTATCGATAATCACAGCATTGACATTGTTCACATGCATTGGGGGAAAGATCTTGCGCTGGCGGCACTCGCAAAAAAACTCTCGCGCAGAAAACCCACCCTCGTCTATACCAGGCAGATGAATGTAACGAGAAGCAAGAAGGATTGGTATCACCAGTTCCTGTACAAGGAAGTCGACAGGCTAATAACCATCACTCATCTACTGGCAGACAAGTATACCGAGTTCCTTGGAGAAACATTCAGCAGCAGAATAACTCCGCTGTATTACGGCGTTAACCAGCCATCACGAACATTATCAAAGACGGACATCAATAAAAAAAGAGGTGAACTTGGCTTCGATGATAATGACTTTATTACGGGCTGCTTCGGCCGCCTGGAACAGGGCAAAGGCCAGTATCTGCTGATTGAAGCCATCAAGCTGGCTGCAGACGCAGGCAAGACAATCAAGGCGCTGATCGTTGGTCATGAAATGAATCCTGGTTATCGTGATGAGCTCAAGCGACTTGCAGCTGAACTCGATGTATCCGAGCATGTAGCTTTTCATGATTTTGTCCCTGATCCACAAAACCTGATGCAGATTTGCAACTGCATGGTACTGACCACATACGAAGAAACCTTTGGCCTCGTTCTTCCCGAAGCGATGCGGGCAGGTATCGCTGTAATCGGCAGCAATGCCGGAGGCGTTCCGGAAATCATAGATCATGATGAAACCGGACTGTTGTTTGAAAGCAAAAACTCCACCGATCTTAGTCGACAGCTTCTCAAACTCAGGTCAGATGCCAACCTAACGCAACAACTGGCATCGAACGGCAAGAAAAAATCAGACAGCCTGTTCAACAACAAATTGCATTTCGAGAAGTTGTTCTCGATCCTGGAGAACCTCAACGATCCCGATGAACACTAATTCACACGAGCGCATCCTGATTATTCGCAACGACAAGCTTGGTGACTTCATGCTGGCGTGGCCTGCATTCGCACTGATAAAAAACGCCTGCCCCGAGTCCACCGTAATAGCATTGGTACCGGAATACACCAGGCCAATGGCTGAATTATGTCCGTGGATCGATGAAGTGATATGCGACATACAGAGAAAAAACCCGTTTTTTGATGGCATAAAACTGGCGTCAATGATACGCAGTCAGACAATTGATGTTTCCATTTCCCTGTTCTCGGAGTTCAGGACAGCATTTGCACTATGGCTGGCACGCGTCCCTGTCAGAATTGCTCCAGCCACCAAAATCGCGCAAATTTTACATAACGTTCGAATATCGCAGCGCCGCTCGGAATCACTCAAACCCGAGTATGAATACAACCTTGATCTGGCACAACAGTTTATCAATCTGAACGGAGACAAGACCGATCGCACTACCCAGCCACCCTATTTGAAGATAAATGATACTGATACTCAACAGCGCAAATCAAACTATCTCAGTGAACACGGACTGGGGCAAGACACGAAATTGATTATCATCCATCCAGGAACAGGCGGTTCTGCAATCAACCTGTCACTGGAGCAATATACCAACCTTGCCAGTGATATCGCTACCGGCAAGAAATGCCACTTCATAATTACAGCAGGCCCGGCCGAGCATCAGATTGCGACGAAACTGGATAACATGATGCATGGCCTTGACCGTGCCATCCAACTTTCCCAGGATGGCCTGGTCGAATTCACCAAATTTATTACCATCGCAGATCTGTTTATAAGCGGCTCAACTGGGCCACTGCATATCGCCGGCGCTACAAACACACCGACCCTGGCTTTTTATCCATATAAAAAATCAGCAACGTCTCTTCGCTGGCAAACGCTCAACACCAGTGACGCCAGGCTATCGTACAGCGGTGACGAAAGCGGCATGCAGTCAATCGACATCAGTCGGGCTGCCAATGACGCTATAGGTTTTCTTGACCGTTAATTTCAATCTTATTAAGATGCAGTTTCTCAATACTTCCCATCACCAGACATGCGCGTCAGCCTGATCACTGCCTTCTACAAAGATATTGAAGCACTGGATCTCATTGTCAAATCACTGCAAAAGCAGGACTATGACGATTACGAACTAGTTATAGCTGAAGATAATAAATCCCCCGAAACAGCAGACTATGTCAGCAGAATTTCCGGCATTGATGCAAAACACACAACACAGGAAGATTTAGGTATACGCAAGGCTCGTTCCGTGAATAACGCGATTCTTGCTTCCACGGGCGACTATCTTATTTTTATTGATGGTGATTGCATTCCATATCACAACTTCATTTCATCACACGTAAAACTTTCAGAACGCGGCAAAGTCTTGTCCGGCCGCAGAGTTAACCTTGGCCCTGCAATTAGCACAAAACTACGTAGCGGCAGCCTTCGCTCAATCGACATCGAAAATAATTATCTCTTCTATTTACCTAAACTCCTATCAGATCACGCCACTCATGTTGGCCAGGGCCTGAACTTTTCAGCTGACGGTTTTATATACAAACATATACTTAAAAAAAGAAAGCGCTCCAATACGAGTCTGCTGGGATGCAATTACTCTTGCTTCAGAGACGACATGTATAACATCGATGGTTATGATGAGGCCTATGGCGATACTTCTGTTGCAGACGATATGGACCTGGAATGGCGATTCACTACGTATGGTCTGGAAATGAAATCCTGCAAACAGATTGCTAATGTATTTCACCTTTACCATGAAGTAAGGACCTGCGGCAGGGACACCACGCCGGAAGTGACAAAAATGCTGGAAAGAAAAGCACAGGGTGATTACAGAGCAGAATCAGGCATGGGAACTCACCAGGAATGAAACCGGCCAGAACAACCGTACCAGCTTTATCGCTTAAACGACCTGAATCACATCAATTTTGAAAGCTGCTCCAGCAGGAACTGTGCCCTGGCCTCATCGGCATGGTAAGTAATAAGTTTCTGCCTTCCGTTCTCCGCAATACGTTCACGTTCAGTTTCGTTATTCAAGTAGTAATCGCACAGTTCGATCAGATCAGAGAGATCATCTTTACAATAAACCACTTCCGACTTATCAGCGAAATTATTTGGAATGAGAATACCTGGTTTTTGAGTAATCATGAATGCACCCACCGCTGGCGCCTCCCAGTAACGCATAGTATCCCATCCACCTCCCCTGAAATTGAGCACAATACGGCACTGCGACAATTCCTGCAGGTAAAATAAACCCTTACGCTTATACTTGCTAAACACCTGATTGCGCACTGTACCGTTCTGCCGACAATCATAGTGATCTTCCAGAAGCGTCAATGCACGTGTGCGGATATCCCATGATTCGACGGCCCAGAATGACACATCATATTTATAGCTACCAGGTATAACTGGCAACCTGTCAAGATTGAAAGACATTGGGAACGGGTAAACATTTTCGTCGTATGAATGCTCAAGATTGTATTCACGCTTGAATACGATATCGAACGGACGCTTTTGCATCGCAGCCGAAAACAATTCGGGGCGGCCGTAAACATCGAGGTCCTGTCCAATTCCAGGCTTGTCGCCACCATCGACAAACACCACTGGCACACCAGGCGGTATCTGGTCCACGATTTCGAGATAAGACTCAAAAGCACTCACTTTGGAAGCCGCGATAACCACCGCATCGATTTTTTTCAATGGGCGACGCATCAATGAACCCAACAGTGTGCCGGGGGTATATCCCAGGTTTTTTGGATATTTTTTATAGGGTACGTGATATTTCTTATTCCAGTGGTAATCGATCACATTATCCACACCCAGCAGCTTGATCAGGCCACTATAAGTCAGGTCCTGCACGTAATCAGCAGAATGGCTATTGATGAACAATATTTTAATGGCTGTTTCCTTTCATATCCTTAACTATGAACATTCAAAGAGAAGCATATATCATTACCTGGTGCACGGCATACCCTAAAATATTATCAGACGTAGGTTATATCCTATATAATTTCTCCAGACATTATACGTCCACAAATAGAAAAATTATGAGAAATTCAAGAATACTCAATACTGAAATATTATTCCAGCTGCTCGTTAAGTACATCAAACCCGAACTAATATGTGACATCGGAACCCTTGATGCTTCGCACTCTATATTGTTACGAAAAATATCAAAACAGGCGCGAATCATCGCATTTGAAGCAAATCCGCATAACTATGAAAACATAATAAACAAAGGCATTGCCAGTGAAGCAAATATTGAGCTCATACGTAAAGCCGTCAGCAATAATCCAGGTCAACTAGTATTTCATGTGCAGAAATATACCGATGATGAAAAAGATCAATGGATGGCTGGCACCAGTTCAATCCTGCAACGCAACAAGGAGGTTGGCGATACTGAGGAAGTGAGCGTTGAATCGGTCAGACTTGATGACTATCTCAAAGCTGAAGCACCTGGAAGTAACTCAATTGCACTCTGGATAGACGTAGAAGGTGCTGGATATGAGGTGCTTGAAGGAATTGAAAGCATCGCGAATAACATCACCTTTTTACAGGTCGAAGTAGAAACCGAAGAAATCTGGCAAGGGCAAATGCTGAAAAAGGACATCCAGCCCCTAATGGAAACATATGGCTTTATAGAAATAGGGCGAGGTAAGCATGAAAAACAGCACGACCTTGTGTATATTAATCAGAGCTACTTCAATAACAATAGAACCAAATGTAATGCTCTTGTTTCACTCGCGGTATTTTTCTACTACTTGAGAAAATGGGGTGGTCATATCTTATCTAATATCATGCTCATTCCGTTTCTTGGTATATGGCGCAGGCAGTAATGGCATGATCAAACATTTGAAATATTCATCAAAGAGAGCAACTTCAGCGCTATGCAAATAAGATTTTGTTATTCTGGCATGCATTATGGAGCCACATTACCTCGCAGGATTAGTCTCGCTTCAACAAGAGCATCCACTCTTCTTTTTCTCTTTCCCTGTTAAAATATTTAAGCGCTAACTCTTTGTTTTTAGCTGATTTGGCTTTCTCATTACTCAGGTTTTCTACCGCGAACAGTAATTTAATAGATAGATCTTCCTGATTCCTGTCAGTAGCAAGCAACAGATGAAATCCCATTTCTACAAATTCTGGAAATACAGTATTTGAAAAACAAATACATACAAGACCATAATGCAATGACTCGATCAAAGAATTAGACATACCTTCTCCATAACTAGGGAAGAGCAGAATATCGGAAGAAACCATATACTCGTTCACATTTGGCACATGTCCATGTATGTTCACTTTTTCACCCAGTTTTTTACTGTCAATGACCGATTTAAGCTGCTTAAAGTATTTTTCATTTTCAATACCGCCGTATAAATCGAGTTTGAAATCAATACCTCGCTTGTCCAGCTCAGCGCATGATATCACCGCCTCGATCTGCCCCTTCCCAGGCGCGACTCTTCCGACGAGAATAATTTGTAGTTGCTGGACGTCGCCAGCAGGCTCTTTTTGATCAGGTGTATCGCTATGCGCATAGGAGGAAGTGATTATTTTGAATTGAGTACGCTTGTCGGCAGGGACGATACTTTTTGCATTTTTCAACAGATGTTTAGACAGCGCCACATGATAGTTAACGCATGAATAAACCAGCTGATGCACTGGCCCCCGCTTGACTGTGCTTTTTGTGGTTCCGTGCCTTACAATTACGTTTAGATCAAACCCGAGAAATGAAAAATAGAGCGTTTTCAATTCAGACGCGCCAAAATATATTACATTTTTAATTTCATACGATTTTAATATACTCCTTACCTTAAACAGCATTGACGGGCTGAATGTTCTGCTTCTGAACATAATCGGCTCACACGCGTATGCTTTCTGGTCCTCCATGTACTGCTCATGTATATATGAATCCTCCTTGCATAACAGCACAATCTCACAATCGTTACACAGCAAGTCAGCTAGCTTGATAGCGTCCAGCTCCATGCCGCCGCCTCCACTCGAGAAGCACATTACGGCCGTGGCTCCAATATTTTTTGACAAGATCAATACACCATTAAGTAGTCATTAAATAGCGAGCTCGAGCAACTGGTCATATTTGCTTAAGCAAATAAAATATCGCCATTGCCAAAACATATACAGCCCCTTGCTTCGAACTGAACTCCTCGTAACTGGCATTCGTGACCGCATAATTCCGCAACCCAGTAGCAACTAACACCACAGTGGTGAATAGCATACCAAGATCTATAACCATGACATCCTGAAGCACATAAAATAATATACCCACCCCGAGCAACTTGAACATGATCTCCTTATCTTTATTCTCGTTTTTATATCTCATCAATTGATAAGGAATATTAAGAAAAACTATTAACCCAAGGATGCCAAACTGAAGTAACGCATTGAGATACTCATTGTGAGGATGCGCCAGTATTGTCGACAGGAACGTTAGATTACTATACTCCTCCTGTATGATTTCTTGTATTGCGCCCGTATGATCAGCAGTCCCCATTCCTAAAGCCCAGTTATCAGACACCAAGTCAAATGAAATTATTATAATTGCAGCCCTGCCTCCAAGTGATGAGTAATAATCCTTATCGTAAATAATTTTCTCGATGGACTCCTTTGTGGTATCAATCCTGTGACTAAACGTTGGACTTATATTATACGCAAGCACAGTTGCCAAAGTTATAATCACCGACACTGCCAACAGTGGCTTGAGGGCTTTATTCCTGTACACCAATAAATATAAAGCCGGCAAAAGGATTACCAACAAAACAAAACCACTACGACCTGCGATAATGAATATATTTGCCGCAGCAACTACCATAAAAATAAAAGAAAAAGCCTTCAGAGCTCTATTGTCATCTAATGAAATTATTTTCTGCAGCAATAATACTGACGTTAGTGCGAGCATGTATCCATAATGGGTATGATGATAAAAAGGCGTCGGATCCCTCCAGTCACCCTGATTTCCATCATGCATCATGGCAGGCATCAACTCAAAAAATATTCCAAATGAAATTACAACACTAATAAGCATGCCAGCAAAAAAAGCACTTGTAATCCTTGGCACAAAACGGCTATCTATAAATGTCGAAAACAACAAAGGAATTAACAAAAACGCTGCGTCATGGATAACTTCACCGACTCTAGTTACATCATCCGTACCCACCACCCAAATCACATGAACCAGGAAATACAGTGTGAACGCCAATACAACAGGATCGCGCAAGACCTCTCGCATACGGAAAAATATTCGCCCACGAGCTAGAAACAACAATACCAATAAAGCCAGACTTGTTCTCCTGGCCTCAACTAATACTGGGACTGAAAAAGCAAAAATCACTATAAGGTGATTAGCACAGGTATTGAATGTGGGCTCGGCCTTATCGAGCCATTGCCTGTATTTCTGAATAGCTGATGAAAAAAACATATTATTGAACTTCTCTAATAGACAGCATTTTATCAAACACCTCTGAAGGTGATATTCTCCTTAAGCAATCATAATGCTTGTACTTACATGTTCTTGCAAAACATGGGCTACATGGTAGTCGCTTATATATAATTTCAGCACCATCAGTTAAGGGTGGAGTGTAGTCAGGCGTCGATGACCCATAAATCACATTCACTTTCACACCCATTGCGGCTGCAATATGCATCAAACCCGAGTCATTGCTAACAACCTGCTCAACACATGCAATCAGATCAACAACATCCACCAACTCAGTTTTTCCGCACAAGTTATATGCCTCAGAGTGCAATTCTCTCACTATCTCGTCACCCAGTTCTTTTTCTTTCGCCGAACCTAGCACCCACACCTGGTAGCCTTGTTTAATCAACATTGCCGCCAGTTCTGCAAAATATTCCGTCGGCCATTGCTTGGCCGGCCCATACTCAGCTCCGGGCATATACCCTATTATCGGCTTATCCAAATTCAGTTGGAGCGTCTCAAGTATCCGGTCTGTATTTTGTTTATCCGACTGCAATTCAGGATAGGGGGTCTCGGGCGGCGCCACTGAACACTCGGATTCATCATACGCATGAGCCACATAACGCTGTACTGTCTGAGTCAGAACCGTAGTATTCAGGTGACGAATATCATTTAATAATCCATAGCGCATTTCACCCTTGTATCCTGTACGTATCGGCACCCCCGCAAAGAGCGGTACCAGTGCTGATTTCCATGATCTTGGCAACACGATTGCATGGGCGTAGTTCCTGTTTCTGAGCAATCGCCCAAGTTTGTATCGAGCACTAAAGCTGAATTCTCCATGCGCCACTGGCAATGCAATACCCTTTTTTACCTCTGGCATTCTCTCCAGAATCGGTAATGACCATTGTGGTGAGACCACATCAATAACGCAGCCAGGATGAAGCTTCTTCAAAGTGATAAACAATGACTGAGCCATCACCATATCACCTACCCATGAAGGGCCTACTATTAGATATCGATATACTTCAGATGGATTCACAGATATTCATCACTAATAGTTATTGCGTTCATATATAGCGCTCTCATGCGAAATCCTATCAACGTCCTACTACAGGCGCAGCATCACCACCAAGCTGATATACTCCTTCACTACATTATCAATATCGAATTGTTTTATGTATGCAGGGCTAGTCACTAACTGATTATGCTGAATATCATCCATGGCCATCCTTATTTTACCTGCCAGGTCATCTACATCACCTTGCTGCGCCAGATATTTCTTATACTTCTCTCCCAGGATTTCTCCAGGTCCATATCGGCAATCTACACTCACGACTGGCGTTGATAGCACAATTGATTCCACCAAAACAGTTGGCAGCCCTTCATAATCAGATGAGAGCAAAGTCATCATTGCACCCTTCATTACTGGATACGGGTTTTCCAGTCGGCCAGTCATTATCACCCTGTCTTCCAATGCCAGCTTCCTGACCATATGCTCGATGTTAGATCTTTCTGGTCCATCTCCGACTATTACTAACTTACAATCAATTCCTGATTTTTTAAAAGCTGCCAGCAAGATGTCATGACGTTTCTCTTTGGAAAGCCTGCCTACATGAACGACATACTCACCCGCAATGGTATTTGCTCCTGTTTCAGCCAAAGATTTTATTCTACCGAAATTCACACCATTGTATATTGCCTTTATGCTGCGAGGCTTAATGTTGACGATATTCAGAAGATCATCCTTAACACCATCGGAAACAGTAATGATATCCTTCCCATCAAGTATACGTTTGAACCTCAATCTCCTGAAAAACCGCTTCAATCCTTTTCTTTTCGCCAGGCTGCTAATTGAAACCGCCTCATGCACACAGTAATAAACATTCGACAACCGGGCAATATGCGTTAAACGGTTGGACAAATTCAGATTTGATGTGATCAGTTCAAATACACCGTCTTCCTCAACAAGTCGGGATACAAGTCGACGCAGTCGGATTGCGAACAGCAGGTTATATGGAAGGAGAGTTGACTTCCTGTAGTTCAGAATGTGCAATTTTACACCCGTAGGCACTTGCAGAGCTATGGCGTCTTTTATAACCAGCAAGTTAACATCGTGCCCAAGCTCGATAAGCTTCTCTGTCAAAGACAATACCAGTCTTTCAGCACCGCCTGTCTCCAGCGCATCAATGATGAATAAAAATCTCAGGGCGTCCATGTATAAAATATAACTTTAGATATCAAACACAATGTTGTTGCAAATAGCGACATTGTCCCGCAGATGGTTTGCGTTGATAGTACCGATAATCATGCTGCTGACACCGGGCTGTACCAGCACATGCCTGAATGCATCCTCTACACTGTCTGCATGGCCACTCTGTAATCCCTTCTTGATAACAACACCCTTGTTTAATTCATGCGCGAGCTCAATGACAGGCAGCTCGTCATCTGTTTCCAGGTTATATGTGGCCATAACCACATCCGTGTTCTCGACAATCCAGCAGCCTCCTTCGATTGTCTTGGTCGACATACCATAGGCGCGTATCAACCCCTCCTGCTTCATCTTGTCCAGCGTCTCCAGCGCGGCTTCATTATTGATGATGTTCATATCGTTGCCATCTGAATGCACCAGAACAACATCAACCATGTCACGCTTGAGTTTTTTCAAACTGTTTTCGATGGATTGTCGGGTATGTTTTGCAGAAAAATCGAACCTGGATTTACCATTTTCGAAGATTTCACCTACCTTGGTCATAATCACCCAGTCATCAGCATTAGGTAGTAATTTTCCAAGACGTACTTCACTGCTTCCGTAGGCAGGGGCGGTATCAATAAAGTTGATGCCTAGCTCCCATGCCAGGTTCAGCAACTCGCTTACACGAGCGTCATCGGGTATGTCGAAGCCCTGCGGATACTTTACCTGTTCGTTACGCCCTATTTTTACCGTACCCAGACCCAGCGGGCTGATATCGATGCCGCTTGAACCCAGCGGCCTCAGCCTCATGCCTTACCCCATCTTGCTTGCTCGCACCAGGGGAACTCCGCCAACGGCGCAGACGGCCAGGCTGGCAACTCTGCCGTTGTCTTCTCGATACCAGAGACCAGGTCAACTATCTGCTGGGCCAGCAAGGGTGCAAGTGCCAGTTTCGTTGGCCAGGCCGTGATGATATCGCCCTGTTGATCGACGTAGAAAGTATCCGGCCTGTGGCCATCGGTATGTCTGACTTCGGCACGATCAATATCCAGTATTGCCCATTGCGCAGCATCCAGCTTCTGCCATGGAATCAGCGCGGCCAGCTCTTTCTCTGCCCTGGCGATTTGTTCATCATTGGAACGACGTACGCCATCTTCAGCGAGCTGCCCTCCTATATACCAGACGATGTTATTATCATTATCTGTGTGCGTTGTAATGGTAACGCGGGGATTGATACCGGCACCCATGCAATGCGCGAACACTTTTTCAGTTAGACCGCCGCGCACCATCACCATCTTTAACGGCCTGAGCTGCATCGCGGGCCTGGTTAAACCTGCTGACAACAACAGGTCTTCGTTACCCTGCCCGGCCATCAGTATCAATTTGTTGAAACCGATTTCATAGCCATCCCTATTCACCGCTTCGACTTTCAGGCTTGAAGACAGCAACTGCATGCTGCCTTTCCTGATTGCAGGAATAGCTGACATTGCCGGCTCGGCTAAAGCACGCAACACGCTGATGGTGTCGAACACCGGTTCATCAAGACGATAGATGCTTCCCTTGAAATTCTTGTGCTGAAAAATTGCCGGACGTTGTTCCGGCTTTAACGCCGTAGTGCGCGCGCGCATGACCTGACTGGCAAAGAAACCAGTAACTTTTGACGCCAGGTTTGCTGTCGACCACAGGTAGTGCGCATCGGATATCATTGCAGCACTGCTCAGATCAAGCTCGCCATTGCCTGCATGACATGCACGCCAGATAGATGGCATATTTGATACTGCTTCAGATGATGCGGTGAGTTTGCCGGTAAGGGCATACTTGGTGCCACCGTGTATGATGCCCTGCGCATAACGGGTCTGCCCGGCACCGAGCGCTTCGTCTTCAAGCAGTACTGCACTGTATCCTTCATCGCGCAGACGGGCCAATGTCCACAAGCCTGCTATACCACCGCCAACGATAACTGCATCTACATCAACCTTCATGGCGATGGCCAGCTCCTATGATTTCCCGCGTATGGTGCCAATTATTTCAGTTGTAGATACACCTTCAACATAGGAAAGTACACGTACCTCACCACCATTTTCTCGAACGCAATCTCCGCCGGGTATCTTGTCCGGATCATTATCACCGCCTTTAACCAGGATGTCCGGCAGCACTTCGCAAATCAGCCGTTTTGGTGTTTCTTCTTCAAATGGCAGCACCCAGTCAACACATTCGAGTGCGGCCAGCATGCGCATACGATGCTCCAGTGGATTAACCGGCCGGTCTTCGCCTTTTAGATTACGCACTGTCTCATCGATATTTACTGCAACAATTAAACGATCACCCTGCTCCCGTGCTTGCTGTAAATAGGTCACATGCCCAGCATGCAGGATATCGAAACATCCATTGGTCATGACAACGACCTCGCCGCGTTGACGACACTGGTTGGTTGCCGTTATCAACTCTTCCTTGCTAACGACACCGCGTTTGACCGCAATGTGCTTGTGAACTTCCTGGTACAGCTCTTCCGGTGAGACGCTGGCGGTACCCAGCTTGCCTACAACAATACCTGCTGCCAGGTTAGCCAGTGCAATTGCGTTATGCATGTCATCACCCGCCGCAAGCGCAGCAGCCAGCGTGGAAATAACGGTATCACCGGCACCGGTGACATCGTAGACTTCACGAGCACGCGTGGGCAGATGAAACACTTCACCATCGCCCTGTATTAATGTCATGCCATATTCACTGCGTGTTATCAGCAATGCATCAAAATTGCATTGCACACACAGCTGCTGCCCCTTCTCAACCAGCTCGTCTTCATTCTCACACGCCCCTGCTATTGCTTCGAACTCCGGCAGGTTTGGCGTTACCAGGCTGGCACCGGAATACCTGTCAAAATCAGTTCCCTTGGGATCAATCAGTACCGGGATATTTTTCTCCCTGCACAGGGCGATCAGTGATTGCACGTCACGCAGCGAGCCCTTGCCATAATCGGAACAGACTACAACATCGTGTTGATCGAGTAATCTGGCAAACTCGGTTTCCTGGCCGGAGATGTCCTGGCCGATAAAACCATCTTCAAAATCCAGCCTGATTAACTGCTGGTGGCGGCTGATAACACGCAGCTTGGTGACTGTCGCGTTTTCGTCGAGGCGGACAAAACAGGTTTTGACACCCGCAGCCTGCAGGTTTTTTTCCAGCGCGTTGGCCGCATCATCATCACCGGTCAAACCCAGCACAGTCGATTGCGCGCCCAGTTTGGCGATATTCAGCGCAACGTTGCCGGCACCACCGGGGCGTTCTTCAATATCATGCACATGCACTACCGGTACCGGCGCTTCAGGGGAAATACGCGATGTCGGGCCATGCCAGTAACGATCCAGCATCAAATCGCCGACAACCAGCACACGGGCTTTAGAGAATTCCGGAATAGTTATGTGCATGGAAATCAGCCCCGTAGCAGAGGCTGTGCTCTACCTGAACATATAAAAACAAATGTCCACAGATGAACGCAGATGAACACGGATAATGTATTAATTAATGCGCGGTTCATTTGTATACCCTGAAACGAAATTGATGGCATGACATCTTCTTTAACCTTGGACGTCTCTCATTGCTCAATCTATGAGGCAATGCTGTAGTTATGAACATTAACGTAGTATCTGCGTTTATCTGCGTTCATCTGTGGATCATTAAAATATTTAATCCTTGAGCACGTATTCAGCGCCGCAGTAAGGGCATTTCGCCGAACCGTGATCTTCAACAGGTATATAAACCTGCGGGTGTGAATCCCACAGGCTGGTACCAGGCATGGGACAGTGCACAGGCAAATCATCGCGTGTAACTTCATAGCGTGATTGCTTGTTGGGTGTATCCAGCCCCTGTTGTGTTGCAGTATGCGGATTAGGCATTATGATTCCCCTGATACGTGTTAGTCATTAACCAGCGTCAGCCATTCCGGATGCTTATCCAGACGACCGTGCACCAGGTCAAAATACATTGTTTGCAGTTTTTCCGTGACCGGGCCACGACCACCATTACCGATCTTGCGGTTATCGACCTCTCGAACCGGCGTAACTTCTGCAGCGGTGCCGGTAAAGAAAACTTCATCGGCAACATAAACTTCATCACGCGTGATGCGTTTTTCACGCATCTCGTAACCAACTTCATTTGCCAGCGCAAAAATGGTGTTGCGTGTGATGCCGTTCAAGGCTGATGTCAGATCAGGTGTATAGATGATGTTATCGCGGACAACAAAAATATTTTCGCCACTGCCTTCCGCAACATAACCTTCCACATCGAGCAGCATGGCTTCATCATAACCATCAGTTAAGGCTTCATTCAGCGCCAGCATGGAATTGATATAGTGCCCGTTCGCCTTGGCTTTGCACATGCTGATATTGACGTGATGACGGGTAAAACTGGATGTTTTGATACGTATGCCGCGCTCCAGGTTTTCCTGGCCAAGGTAGGCACCCCATTCCCAGGCGGCAACGATCACATGAACCTTGAGATTGTCTGCGCGCAGGCCCATACCTTCTGAGCCATAAAAACACATGGGCCTGATATAGGCGGTTTCCAGCTTGTTCTCACGAACCGCTGCACGCTGCGCCTGGTTAATGGTGTCTTTATCGAACGGCATATTCATCATCATGATATGAGCCGAATCGAACAAACGGTCGGTGTGTGCCTGCAGACGAAAGATTGCTGTACCCTGCCCGGTCTTATAGGCACGCACGCCTTCGAACACGCCCATGCCATAATGAAGCGTGTGCGTAAGAACATGAACCTGGGCTTCGCGCCACGGTACCATTTCACCATCAAACCAGATTACGCCGTCATGGTCGGCCATGGTTTGCATATGTATCTCCAATAAACGGTGTGTCGCTCATGGCGCCATACCAAAATGACAAGCCGTACATGAGTAACACATAAATAAAATTAAAAACTTTCTGCGTCCTTCGACAAGCTTCCTTCGACAAGCTCAGGATGGACTGTCTGGAGCAGATGCTGTTTTTGCCACAACCAGCCGGTGCCAGATTTCTGCCACTCTGTCGAGATGCGGCTGCAGCGTTTGCTTAATATTCGCGGGCAACTCTACTTCCAGCGCCTGCTTGTTAGTCTGTTGCCGGAACAGCTTGTAAGCTGTCGCAAGATCATCCGCTTCATCGCTGCTGTACCAACCTACAGATGCCAGGTACTCGATAAACTCCAGGGTTGAACTCACGCTCAGCACCTCGGCATGCCCGGCGGCGTTCAGTAGCACACCTGCCTGAGTGGTGAACTCGATATCGACCATGCCACCCGGATCCTGCTTGAAGTTGATACTCGCTTCATCACGACTGGCCAGGTGCGAGCGCATTTTTTCACGCATTTCGACCACATCGCTGCAAATTTTTACCGGATCCTGCGGTACCGCAAGTACAGACTGACGGATTCTATCAAACTCCTGCCTGACTGGCTCGCTTCCGGTGATGGTCCGTGTGCGCAACAGCGCCTGGTGTTCCCAGGTCCAGGCCTTGTTGTTCTGGTAATCCTCAAATGCATTGACACTGCTTACCATCAAGCCGGCACGCCCGTCCGGCCGCAGCCGGGTATCCGCCTCGTAGAGCATGCCTGAGTGGGTGCGCGTCCCCAGGATATGGAGCACCTTCTGCGCCACGCGGCTGAAAAACTGGGTATTGTCGATGCTTTTTTCGCCGTTGGTGTACTGCTTTTCACCCGAACTGTCGTGAAGAAAAACGATATCCAGGTCCGAGCCATAGCCCATTTCCAGGCCGCCCAGCTTGCCATAGGCGACGATCGCCATCCCCGGATGATATTCCGTGCCGCCAATGCTGCATACCGGTATGCCATGGCGTTTGCACATGGCATTCCATGACAGCTGCAATACTTTCTCCAGCACCACATCGGCAATCGTGCTCAGCTTGGCACCGACATCCCATATCTCGTGCACATGAATGACATCCGTTGCTGCCAGCTTGAATATCTCCGTGCGCCTGAACTGGCGCAAGCGTTCCATTTGCTGTTCCAGGTCATCTTCATCAACCTGTGCCATCAGACGTTCCAGTTCTGTCGTCAGCTGTTCACGATCATTCTGTCTGAACAGCTCCTGGGGATCGAGCAATTCATCGAGCAGCAGCGGGTAACGTGCCAGCTCATTGGTAAACCACTGGCTGGCAGCACATAATTCAAGCATCTGTTGCTGGGCACTGGGATACTCAAGCAGCAGACTGATGTAAACAGGGCGCCCGACGATAGCGCTGAGAATTTCAAGCACCCGGCTCAAAAGCAGCAGCGAATTATCATAAGCTGCAATGCGCTGCAGCAGCTTCAGCAGCAGTTGCTGCAAGCGCCGGGTACCGTCTTCAGCGAGGGTGCGTATCCTGGCCGAGCTCCTGAAGCGGGCAAGTACCTCGATAACACCCTCGACGTTGTCACAGCCGGCCTGGTCGAGCCAGTGGCCCAGGCCTTCACTGTTGTCAGTATCGGTCCAGAACAGCTGTAATGAATGCAGGCTGTCTGCTTCAGGCTGATCCTCGGAAGAGATCACCGAGTCGAACACCTGTGAAACCGCCTGGCGATGCAGATCCAGCGCCTGCATTAAAGCGTCCCAGTCATCAAATCCCATCGCCAGTCGAATGCGTTCTCTGGACAGCTCGTCAACAGGCAGTATATGGGTCTGCTGGTCGCGCTCCATTTGCAGGCGGTTTTCCAGCCTGCGCAGAAATAAATAGCTCGCCCTCAGCTTGTTCGCTTCATCCTGCTCGAGGTAGCCGAATTCTGCCAGTAGCGACAGCACCTGCAAGATACTCCTCACCTGCAGTTCAGGCATGGGGCCGCCGCGAATCAGCTGGAAAGTCTGGCCGATGAATTCGATTTCCCGGATTCCGCCACTGCCCAGCTTGACATTGTTTTTCATGCCCTTGCGACGCATCTCGGCCTCGATCATACCCTTCATTTCGCGTATGGATTCAAAGGCACCGAAATCGAGATAGCGGCGGTAGATGAAAGGCCGCAGCATCGATGCCAGTTGTTTTCTGTCAGCTTCATCGCCACCGATGATCTTTGCCTTGATCATTGCGTAACGTTCCCAGTCACGGCCCTGCAATTGATAGTACTGCTCCATGGCATTGAAATTCATCGCCAGCGGACCACTTTCGCCATTAGGTCGCAAACGTGTATCGACACGAAAAACAAAGCCATCCTGTGTTATTTCATCCAGCACCCTGACCAGCTTTCTGCCCAGGCGCGCAAAAAACTCATGGTTGGACAATTGTCGACCGCCTACAGTGCTGCCTTCTTCTGCATAGGCAAAAATCAGGTCGATATCTGATGAAAAATTCAGTTCGCGGCCACCGAGCTTGCCCATTTCCAGCACCAGCATTTGCTGAGCTTCGCCCCTGGCATTTTTCGGTATACCCAGGGACTCGGTTGTTTGCTGATAGAGATGATCGAGTGTCAGGCTTATTACAGCCTCGGCAAAATCGCTGAGTTCATGCAGCACCTGTTCCACCTCGGCATGACCGGCCAGATCACGCCAGGCTATACGCACCATTTCCTTTTGTCTCAACAAACGCAGCGCACGCATCAGACCTTCCTCGGTCGGCTCGGCATTGGCAATGGCATCTGCCACGAGCTGCTGATAGTTGTCGGCTGAACGGTCTTGTTCAATACCTTCCCTGGCAAGCTCATCGACCATAGCGGGCCTGCGGATGCATAATCGAGCAACAAACTCGCTGCAGGCCCAGATTTTCCCTACTACCGACAATTCAGTTTGTGGACTGATCCCGGCTTTGTCGCAGGCGACAGACCAGTCAAGCCAGTAGTTGGATACAGTCGGTTGCAGGGACTCTGGTACTTGGGACAGCAACTGCTCAGGCGTAGAACTCATCGAATGGCTTTAGTTGTTATTGTTTAAATACACAGCATGTATTGATTACGTGTGATTGTAACTGATATCGGTCAAAGTAGACGAAAGTTACTGTCCGATTAAACCGCTTGCCTAATACCATCAGCAGTGTATAACTGCCTGAATGACTGCTAAAGCACCGCAACTTACCGGCTTATTGCAACAACTGATTGCACTGCCTTCAATCAGCTGCACCAAACCCGAGCTTGACCAGGGCAACCGCAATGTCATCAATACATTGGCCAACTGGCTGGAAGACCTGGGCTTTACTGCGGAGATACAGCCGCTTAATAGTGATGGCAGCAAGGCCAACCTGATCGCCACCATCGGTAAAGGCAGCAACGGGCTGGTACTGGCAGGCCACACTGATACAGTGCCCTTCGATGAAAACTGCTGGAACTACGATCCCTTCAAGCTTACCGAGGCAGATAATCGGCTTTACGGGCTCGGCACGGCCGACATGAAATCCTTTTTTGCGCTGATCATAGAAGCCATACGTGATCTTGACCTGTCCAGCCTGCAGCAGCCATTGATCATTCTGGCCACGGCTGATGAAGAAACCAGCATGAGCGGTGCCAAGGCAGTCAGCGCCAGCCATTTGTCAGGCGCGCGTTTTGCACTTATTGGTGAGCCTACAGGTTTAAAACCGGTGCGTATGCACAAAGGCATGATGATGGAAGCCATCAAGCTTACAGGTTTGTCCGGACACTCAAGTAACCCCGCCCTGGGGAACAGCGCACTTGAAGCCATGCACATGGTCATGACCGAACTGATGAAATGGCGCGAGGAGCTGCAAAACACAAATAAAAATCCGCTATTCGAAATACCGGTACCAACAATGAACCTCGGCCACATACATGGCGGTGATAACCCGAACAGAATTTGCGGCCACTGCGAACTGCAAATCGATATTCGCCCCTTACCGGGAATGCAGTTATCAGACCTGAGAGGTGAACTTGAACATCGCCTGTACACATCGCTTCGAGACACCGGGATCAGTTATGAAACCATTGCGTTGTTCGACGGCGTTGCTGCAATGGAAACAGCAGCAAGCTCCGCTATTGTCAAAACCACAGAGGAGCTCACTGGTAACACTGCAGTATCGGCCGCCTACGCAACCGAAGCACCCTACCTGAATGCTATTGGGGTAGAAACGGTTGTCCTGGGCCCAGGCAATATCCAGCAGGCTCATCAGCCCGATGAGTACATCGACACCATTATGATGGACAAATATATTAAACTCGTTCGCAAGCTCATCAAACGACACTGCATGTAACCGCGCATACCAATCAGATTTTTTATGGACTGGACAACCCAGACAACAGACCCAACGAATGGTGAAATGCAGAAGCAAATGCTTGCCTACCTGCTTTCTCTGCGAGAGGTCGAAACCTCACAATATATCGACTGGCTACTTCAGCAGGTTGTGGATAAAAGCTGCCTGGATATAGGCGCAATTGAACATGATCTGTCCTTTACCGAGTTGCCGACATGGAAACATAAACTGGTATCGCAGGCGGCTAGCCATACCGTCGGCATCGATATACTTGATGAATACGTTGAAGTGATCAAACAACGAGGATTTGATGTCAGGGTATGCGATGCAACCTCCGATACTTTTCTTGGTGAAAAATTCGATGTTGTCATAATCGGCGATGTCATCGAGCATGTTGAAAATCCGATCAACCTGGTTCGATTTGCAATAAGGCATCTGAATGAGGGAGGAAGGGTCATCGCTAAAACCCCAAATCCATATTACATCGACCATATAAAGAAATACCTAAAGAACAAGGCATTCGTTAATGCTGACCATATCGCATGGTTCACGCCCACGATGGCATTGGAAATTGCGCGCAGGGCAGGCTGCTCCCTCGACTCCTATACCATTTTCCCTGAGTCAAAAAAAGGCATACTAAAAAAACTGTTTAAAAACACAGATGTGTTTTCACGTGACTTCGCTTATATGTTTAAACACAAGGCCAACAACATCACTTAACCCTGAAGCGCCTGACTGCACGAATATAGCGTTTGACACGTTGGTCATTATCATCACTGCCATAACGCAAACTTTCATAATCGCTTGTTATTACAGCGAGCTCCCGTTGCTGAGCAGGTAAGATCCTTGCTGCACGCGTCATCAATTCCGTGGCACCTTCATGCGGATGATAAGGTATACCGGCTTTATCCAGTTTGTGACAGAACCTGTCGTAGTAAAACTTGATTATGTCTTTTTGTTTTGAGGGCTCCTTGCGAATCACCCACCACGCAACAAGACCACCGCCAAGCGTCATCAACACAACCAGCCACATTACAAGATCGCCACTGTTTACATTTTTATACCCAAGCAGCTCGAACAACTCTTTTTGACGTTGTTGATTATAACCAACAACCCATTGGTTCCAGCTATTATGAACACTGTCCCACATGAAACGTGCGCGTTGAAATATTACATTATCTGAAATTAATATTGATGGCAGCAGATCACGTTCAAGACCTGCATTTTGAATACCGTTTTCTATCCTGGTCGGTGACACCGACGCTGTTGGGTCAACTCGCACCCATCCTTCGTCTTCAAGCCAAACTTCTGTCCATGCATGTGCATCAGACTGGCGCACTATCATGTAATCATCAAATGGATGCATTGCACCACCCTGGTATCCGACTACAACACGTGACGGTATACCTGCAGCGCGCATCAGGTACACAAATGCGCTGGAGTAGTGTTCACAAAAACCACGGCGTGTACTGAACAGAAAATCATCCATCGCGTTCTCTCCCAGCAATGGCGGTGATAATGTGTAGAAGAACTCATTATTATTAAAGTGCTTCAATACCTTGCTGATGTATATGCTGTCATCCCGGTTCGACTCATTGAACAGGTTTCTAGCAAACTCCATGGTCTCGCTGTTCAGACCATCCGGCAATGCCAGGTTCTTTCTGCGCTCAGCTTCAAACAGCCCTCTGATTTCCGCACCGATGTCTGAACGCAAGGTATAGCTCATTACATCCGTAACCTTATTGCGCGACAGCAGTTGCATTTCCCGCGTGAGCGCAAACAGACCTTCGAACTCAATCATGGTCTCAAGAGCAAACAGCCAGCGCTGATTATGTGGCTCCAGCATCAGCGTATACCCATATTCAGATTCATTACTGGCGGAGGCAACAATGAAAGGCTGTGCTTTAGAAGGCGCATTCTGCAAACGCCATGTTTTGCCATCGTAATTCGATAGCACAAGTCCGCGCCAGTAGAGGGCTGGACGCGGTGGCGGGTCAGCATTGAATTTCACGCGAAAAGCCACTTCACCGGAACTAACCAGTCGATTGATACTGCCAGGCGACATTTCATCAGAGATCCCTGTTGCCGCTGATTGTGCATCCGTGGGCAATCCCCATAATGGTCCTGGTATGCGTGGGAACAATACGAAAAGAATCAGCATAAAAGGCACTGCCTGAACAATCATGCGTAAAGACTTATGTATTCGTGTATTAAAATTCGTTGAACCCAGGCGATCGCTGAACACGATCAGTAAAGATGTGAGATACACAACAACGACAAACACATGAATCGCTATCAACAGGCTCTGTGAATAGAAGAATTTACTCGCCAACAGGAAGTAGCCCATAAATATCACTATCGCGATATCTCGTGTCGACCTCATCTCGAATAACTTCAGGAATGAGAGCAACAGCAACATGGTAGAACCAGGTTGCTGGCCAAGTATTGTGCCGAATGATTGCACTAATATCGCGACAACGATTACCGTTAGTATAAACATCATAAAACGGCCGGGTTGTGAAACCCGTCCATTAATAATAAGCAACAGCCATATAGTAAAAAATGCAATGGCAAGCAACACCATTAAGGGTATATGGGGATATAGTGGCAGCGCTACAAGATGAATACCAAGCAGTACCGGTGTGATTTTTTGCGTGAGTGGATTAGCCGACAAAGCCATTATCTCCGCCATGCCCGGGACCGTAAAAAACGATTATGGTGTTATCGTTATAATTGTGTCGCTGGCACATCAATACTTTTAGCAGGCTTGTCGAAAGACACTGCGTAAACAGCACGGTTAAGAATTTCATTTTAATTTCTTCCGTACAATGCCAGCACCTTCAAACACTGTTGAAAATGCTTGTTGCCATTATCTGGAGAAAACTCAACGTCTGGCATTCTGAGCCCATAATATCGATGCCCGGATTCCGCATTGATCACCAGTCGTGTCATGATAGAAAGACGCTCTTCAGTACCACTGGCGGCTATCGCATTCCATTCAATCCACTGCAATTCCGGCTGGCCACCAGCAAACTCCTTGGTATGCAGCTCATCGCTTTTTGCAGTCGCTTTCCATGATACTCTGCGCCACGAATCACCTGCCTGGTATTTACGCAGACCGGTATATTCCTCAATACCATCGCCGTGTAATTCACTCTCTCCATCAACGACAGTAATGCCCTCTGGCATCGATGCGGTTCTGGCGGGCTTTGGATAAACAACGCATTGCATACTTAGCTCTATCCATGTCCAGGCTACAAATAACCCTGTAGGAAATTCAGTACAAAGGCGAAAACGACCGGCACTGAGTACACCACGATGTCCGGCTGTTTTTCTGAAATGGACCTGGCAGACACTGTCTGGCGGCACGTCAGCAACCTCATATTCAATCCCGTCCTGGCTAATTGCAATTGAATAACGAGTTACCGGATCGCGGTTCTGCAGCTGTACTGCAAATCTTGCTTCCTCACCTGAAAAAACCGGGGAACATCCACCTGCGCGCAGTCGTAATCCAGCGAGATTTCTCCACGTTGCAAACATCGCCACATTACCAACACCAGCAAGCAGAAATACCAGCAAGTAACCAAGACTCTTACCGTAATTTACTGAGCCCAATAGCAGGATGACTAAAAGTAAACTGAATATGAAACCGATTTTTGTAGGTAATATGTAAACCCGGTTCTTATCCAGCGTCACCTCGCCTTCGAAAGGGCCGCTACGCTTTGAAATAAACTTGAACGCAGGCTTACGCGTAAAATCCGGAAGCCTTAAAATTGATGATATAGACAAGACTTAACTCATCAGGGAACTGGAACCGACGCAGATATGAAATCTGCGATTGTCTGTTTGTTTGTATCCAGTTCATCAGAGGTTTTGACCAGTCGATGGTTTACAACGGCTGGTAACACCTGCTTGATATGTTCAGGCAGAACAAATTCCTTGGCGTCAATTAATGCCAGGGCCTTGGCTGAACTGAGCAATGCCAGGCCGCCACGAGGAGAAAGCCCAAACTCAAACATCGGAGAATTTCTGGTAAATTCCAGTATCGACTGCACGTAGTCAAGTAATGCATCAGCCACATATATGTCAGCTGCCTGCTTTTGAATGGAAATTAATTTTCCGGCATCAAGAACCGGGTTGATATGTTCTATCATGTCACGCCTGTCATCACCCTGTAGCAACTCTCGTTCAGCTTCCTTGTCCGGGAAACCAAGATGCAGCCGCATTAGAAAGCGATCCAGCTGCGATTCAGGCAAGGGATAAGTGCCTATCTGGTGCATCGGGTTCTGCGTGGCAATAACAAAAAACGGCTGCGGCAGGTCGCGTGTCTCACCTTCCACCGTCACCTGGTACTCTTCCATCGCTTCAAGCAAAGCACTCTGCGTTTTTGGCGTCGCCCTGTTAACCTCGTCGGCAAGAATGAAGTGTGAAAAAATAGGGCCCTGGTGAAATTCAAACACGGCACGCTCACGCTCGTATACAGCCACACCCAGCACATCAGCGGGCAGCAGATCGGAAGTAAACTGAATACGCTGAAAATCGAGACCCATGACCTGCGCTATCGCATGTGCCAGCGTGGTTTTGCCAACGCCCGGCAAATCCTCTATCAACAGATGGCCGCGTGCGACAAGACAGGTCAGGGCGAGGCGGATCTGGTCATCCTTACCCAGTATTATCCTGCCAATCTCCCCAACCGTACGCTGCAGGATTGCCGTTGCCGCATTTCGTATTTTTGAATCAGAAGCATGCATGATTATGCTATTTCGCAAAGTGCCGTTGTTATCAGGTAGATTCCATATATGTAGACCATAATCGATAGCCTTGTTCCCTATAACCAGAAAACAGGCTTGCACCAAATAAAGCACAAGCATTCATTTCAGAACCCGTAGATTTTGTACAGGATTTAATTTTAAAACTTATACTGATGTCGTTTCTGGCTGTGGCCTGGGAGGGATCTGGTGCATCCTGGATGAGAAGTGGCTTATATCAAATTATCAGGCTAGTTATTTGTACTGGTTCCGACTTAATCTGACAGTTGTTGACGATTTTCTTATAAGCGAAAATCAGCCACTATTTTCTCGCAGAGGCGCAGGGAACGCAGAGAAAAACGATATTTTTGAATGAAAAATAACAGGTGTTACCTCTGCGTTCCCTGCGCCTCTGCGAGAGTAAATTCTTTTTACTTTGCGGGCTTTGCGCCTTTGCGAGAGTAAATATCTATATTCTTTTCGATATGGCCAGTCGTGGCTGTACTGATAAAAAATCATAGACGGAGTTTGGATCAATATGACACTAACTGTCAGACTCAATCCCGACTATTACAAGGTAATTGATGAATAATCAAGGTTCGGCAGCGCCTTCATCCAGCTCTGCTTGCGTATCATCGCTATTCTCAATGACAGCCGTGGGAAGGTACAATTTCAGGTTATCACAGCGCATGTTTGCTGATTCTGAAATGGCTCTTGATAATTCAATGGACAGGTCGGCACTCACTACCAGCAACTCCAGGGTTTCACTTGCCGCCTGAATTGCGTTGACTGTATTGTCAGCCAGTGTGCCGGAGTTTTCCAACACGGTGTGTATATTTCCGGATGTATCCTTAACCTTGCCGGCAATCCTGCGCATTTCTTCGGCAATTATTGAAAAACCACCGCTGTGCTGACCTGCGCTAGCCGCCTCGATCGCTGCATTAACACCCAGTATATGCACCTGTTGAGTAAGCAGGTTGATTTCTTCAAGAAAAGTATTAATCTGCACCGAGCTTTCAACAAATGCGTCAAGTGTACTTCTTACATCTGACAAGGCCTGCTCGCCCTGCTCAGCACTTTCGCGGGCTCTTTCAGATAGAGTATTTACCTGGGTAGAGTTATCACTGATTATCTTCATTTCACCCGAAAGCTCTCTTATCTTTTCAGATGGAATATTAATACTTGTATGTTCGTTTATATTTCGCATAAGAGAAATCTCTGTATTTATCTGTTCGTACTCGATATCCTTAATACATTTTCATTATGTCAATCTTTGCCTTCAACATATTCGATGTATTTTTTCATGTTTTCAATTAGATCTCGTTGATGCTGCTCCGGTATGGCATCATAGTCATCATCAATTACATGCTTAAGTGCAAACCAAAGCCCGATTTTTTTACCGCGAGATTTAAATCCTTTAAAAATGCTCTCACTGAGCTCCGGCACGACGTTTTTTATACTTAAGCTATCAGCAATACCACCGGTAGATACCTGAAGCTTTTCATCGGCATGCATACAGATTTCAGTGAAGGTGCTGTTCTTGCCATAGGAACATGAGCTTTCAAAACCATGTGCAATATCGATATCCAGTGCCTGGCTATCATGCTCAAATGCAAGGCTTTTCATATGCTCGTTTAAACGATTAATAACAGAGTCGGCCGTATCTCCAACAAGATTATAGATAACTGCCAGTTTGTTTTTCCCCAGGCGCGTTGCAACATCTTCTTCCCTGATTGTTTCGTTCAGCCCTTTGGCGACTACCAAAAATATTGCCTTGGCATTCTTCTCACCAACAAGTTCCTCAATTTCGCTGTAATTAACCAGCTCAATGTAGACAACCATAAATTCGGTGTTATTTTCAATTGCGTATTCCAGTGCCTGGCACCCGATACTATGAAATGCACTTGGGCTTGCAAGCAGTTCGTGTTCTGCCTGGACCACATCGGACATTCTTCTTTTTCGGTTAATCTGCTTGCCATCTATATGCGCTCTCGCCCTCGACAGCAGGTCCAGCGCATTAAATGGTTTACCGATAAAGTCCGTTGCCCCAATATTGAAAACCGCCTGTTTACCTGCCGCAGTGTCACTTTTTCCAGTTACTATAACTACAGGCATTGTCGCCAGTCGACTGTCATTTGAGTTGCGTATTTTCAGTAACAATTCAAGACCGTTCATCACGGGCATTTGCAGGTCTGAAAAAACCATCGATATCGACAGATTACTTTGCAATATGTCCCACGCTTCCTGCCCATTTGTAGCAGTAGAGACAACATATCTGTCTTCCAGCATTTTTTTTGCTGTTGCGATTACTGTAGGAGAATCGTCAACAATCAGCACTTCATCAACTGGTTCTGCGTTATCGATCATGGCATGGGACTGCGACAAGACTGTGTTACCTAAAACTCTTTCCACTCTTCATCTGCTACAGCAGCCGGATCCTGGGCGGTCACTTCTGGAGGTAAATCAAGCGCGGGAATATCCGGCTTGATGCCATTATCATTCTGCTCTACATTGTTATCGCTGGTTATCTGCCGGATATCAGCGTAACTCACAGCATCTTCCTGGTAACCAAGATCGAAATAAGACACCAGCGCACTCAGTTCCTGTGCCTGTGCACCCATTGCCTCGCTTGCAGCAGCGGCCTGTTCGACCAAAGACGCATTTTGCTGTGTCATCTCATCCATCTGCAGTATTGCTTTATTCACCTGCTCAATGCCCTCGGATTGCTCTTTACTGGCTTCGGCTATTTCAGTAGCCATAACACTGGCTTTTTTCACAGCAGTTACTATTTCCTCCAGGGACTTGCCTGATTCGTTAACCAGCTCAGCTCCAGTTTCAACCTTGGCCACGCTGTCCTCGATAAGCACCTTGATCTCCTTTGCAGCTGTAGCGCTTCGGCCTGCCAGGTTCCTCACTTCACTGGCAACTACTGCAAATCCCCGTCCCTGCTCACCTGCTCTTGCCGCTTCTACTGCAGCATTTAAAGCCAGCAGGTTTGTCTGGAAAGCAATCTCATCTATGACTTTAATGATGTCAGCAATTTTATTGCTTGAGCTGTCGATCTCACTCATTGCCTGCACAGCATTGCGCACAACCTTCACACCATTTTCAGCATGCTCTCTGGCGTCCTGTGTCAACTGGTTGGTCAGTTGTGCGTTCGATGCGTTTTGCGAAGTTGTACCAGTCATTTGTTCCATGCTTGATGCAACTTCTTCCAGGCTTGATGCCTGTTCCTGTGTGCGTTGGCTCAAGTTTGCGTTTCCCTGGGACACCTGCTCAGCTGCGATGCTGACCTCGTGTGAACCTGATTTAATGCCACTTATAATTTCTTTTAATTTACCCAGTGTTTTATTGATAGAACCATATACACCTATATCGATACCGTCATGCTTAATATCCAGCGCACCTTTAGATAACGATTCTGAAACGCTTAAAAGGACAGAAGGGTCAGCTCCCAACTGGTTGCGAACACTTCGGATAATCCAGAAACCCAGCGCGACTGCCATGAATAATGTCAGCACTGAAATTACTGTCATCATGCTCGTGGCATCAGATTCCTGTTGCTTAGTGATGACAGCCAGTGATTGTGTAGCACCGCTTATTTCAGCTGTTAACGCCAACAACTTTTCACTTACCGCCTGAACCTGCTGCTTCACCAGCGACATATCGATATCTGCACTGGATATTGTGCCGTTCTTCATGTGGATCAACATTTCCTGAGTACCCTCGTTTAAATCCTTATACTCAGTAAAGACTTCATTCAGGCGCTTGGAGATATCAGCGTATTTAGCACTGCTCTCCTCGTTAGCCGCTTCCTCGATGGTGGTTGTAAGCAACTGCATACTCAGATCAAATTCGTTATTGGCCACGTACGCCGTAGTTACTAATTCAGATTCAGCTTTATCATATGAAGACCAGTCATCCTGCTCGACGGATATCAATGCGCGTTCAAACCATACAGATTGTTCAAGCTGGTTCATTGTAATTCTTGTAATTGAATTCAACAGAGGTACATCAGCATTCGCGATACCACGCAGGTTTTCACCAACATTAGTGATACTGACCATACCGAAGCCTGCAACAAAGAAGGTGATGGCGAGCAATATAACGACCATGCCTGCTAATTTTGTTAATAGTTTCATGCTCCCACCTTTATCGTACGTTATTATTCGGCCAACCCGGCCTGATCTTCGGTGCATTCAGGTGTTACATCGTCACCCAAGACGCCAGTATTTATCAGAGAATCAATATTGAGAACGATGACCATTTTATCGTTGACATTTGCCACGCCTTTGATGAACTCCGTGCCTACAACACTACCAAAATCAGGCATTTCTCCAATATCATTATCCAGTATGTTGTATACATCAGACACTTCATCTACGACCATGCCAACTGTTTTTGAAGAGTTTGACTTGCCCGATAATTTAACGATGACGATTATTGTTGTCGGTCCGAATTCCGCCTGACTCATTGCAAACCTTTTACGCAGATCGACAATCGGCACAACAAGGCCGCGAAGATTTATAACACCAAGCACATATTCAGGTGTGTTCGGTATTGCGGTAGCTGACTCCCAACTTCTTATCTCCTGCACATTCAAAATATCAACACCATACTCCTCGTCTCCTAACATAAATGTAAGGAACTGGTTTGTGTCGATGTTTTGATCCTGCAGTATAGCTCCCTGATTCGAATGATCAGTATTGATATTCATCATTGCCCATGTTTGGTTACTGCCGTCTAGAGCCCAGCAAAAGTAATACGGAGTAAATTTTTCTTCTTAATTACTAGATAGATAGCACAATAATCAGGTTTTTTAGCTGAACTCTGGCGAAAAACGGCTAAAAATGAATAATATTTGATCAGTGGTGACCAGGATATGTTGGCGTAAGCGGGAAGATAAAGAACACTACCGGCTAGGGCGGGACGATCTTGCTGACTATATTTAATACGTGGACCGGCTGAATCGGCTTCTTGATCCAGGCATCGATAGAAATGGACTCCCCCTCGATCAGCTTTGACTGCTCTGATTCCGTGGTCAGCATGCATATCGGGGTGAATACGTGATTAGGTAACTTCCTGATTTCCCAAATAAATTCGATGCCATCCATGTTGGGCATATTCAGATCAGTCACCACGATATCGACCTGCTTGCCGGATTTGAGTATAGACAGGCCTTCTACTCCATCAGAAGCCGTCAATACCTCATACCCTGCCACATCCAGAACGGTGCGAATTATCGAAAGTATGGCTTTTGAGTCATCAACTACAAGTATTGTTTTAGGCATTCTTATTTGTCAAAACACATTGTTATATCCGGAAGATTAGCACCTCTTCTCTGAAAGGCAATATTATCCGCCGTTACGCCGGAAATCCGAAATTTACCGTCAGCACGCATTTTGTATGTTCTACTGCTATATCAGTATCAATGTCTATACTAGTCTATAGATATAAAAACAAAAAACTGGGCAAAGCACATGGCAAATATATTACTGGTAGATGATTCTGTCTCTATGCGTGAGATGGTTTCGTTTACACTCAAAGAAGCTGGACACGATGTTGTTGAGGCAGAAGATGGCGTTCAGGCACTTGATGTAGTAAGGGACAATGCATTCAACCTGGTAATCACGGATGTCAACATGCCAAACATGGATGGCATAATTCTGACTGGAAAGCTGCGGGAGATCGACTCATTAAAATTCACTCCTATCCTGATCCTGACAACGGAAACCAGCGAAGCCAGAAAGCAGGAGGGCAAAGCGGCGGGCGCAACGGGCTGGATTGAAAAGCCATTTGACCCTGACCATCTACTTTCTACTGTAGACCGGGTTCTGTAACGACAGCCGCTACAATGCCGGCATCAATAGATCACCGTTGAATCCACAGCACCCATGGAAATAGATATTAATCTGTCGCAATTCCACGATATTTTCTTCGAAGAATCATTCGAAGGAATAGAATCAATGGAGTCAGAATTATTGAATCTGTCTCCAGGGACGGCAGACAAGGAAATTATCAACACAATATTTCGCGCCGCTCATTCAATTAAGGGCAGTGCCAGCACTTTCGGTTTCAGTATAATTTCAGATTTCACCCACAAGATGGAAACCGTGCTGGACAAAATGCGTAATGATGAGCTTGAAATAACACAGGAACTCATCTCCGTATTACTCTCTGCGGTTGATTCTTTAAACAACATGCTCATCAGCGACAAGGAAGGCAAGCCACACGATACCACGATAGTAGAAAATGTTTCAGCACAGCTTGAAATATTTTCATCACAAGCCGCGACAGAAAGCACAGCAGCCGACTCAAAACCTGATTCCGATGATACACAGGCTGAAACGACAGATGACAATCCTGAGCAAAGATGGAGAATCGGTTTCTTTCCAGATGAAAAACTGTTTTACACCGGCAACGATCCTCTACGATTAATAAGAGAACTGCAGACTCTTGGAGAGTTTGCCATCAAGGCCGAAGTAGATAATGTACCTGGATTTGATGATCTCGATGTACATAACTGCTACCTGGGCTGGCGTATTCAGTTACAGGGACACATTACACGAGAACAAATCGAAGAAGTGTTTGCATGGGTTGAAGGCGACTGCAGGCTGGAAATAAACAGGGAATTAGAACGAAGAACAACTACAGACCGCAGGAGCGACTCCATCCAGCCTGGCCGCAGAAAAACCGATACTGAACAGCGCTCGATCCGCGTGAGCACGGACAAAATTGACAACATGCTTAACCTGGTTGGCGAGCTGGTAATAACGCAGTCAATACTCAACCGTGTATGTAATGAGCTTGGCTCGGGACCATCTGAGAAATTACTGGATTGCCTGGAACAGCTCGAACGTAACACCCGTGACCTGCAGGAGCAAACCATGAGCATAAGAATGCTTCCTGTAGACAATGCATTTCAAAGAATTCCACGAATTGTTCATGACCTGAGTATTACGCAGGGAAAACAGGTCGCGCTCGAGTTTTCAGGTGAAACCACGGAACTCGACAAGACAGTGCTTGAGAAAATAGGCGATCCGCTTGTTCATCTTGTCAGAAATGCACTTGACCATGGTATCGAGACGCCAGAAACACGCACTTTACAGGGAAAACCTGAACAAGGCGTGATCAGAATCAATGCCTCACACGAGGGCGGTTATGTCATGCTGAGAATCTCTGATGACGGCAGTGGCATTAACCCGGAAAAAGTACTGGCTAACGCCATAGAACATAATCTTGTGGCTGAGGATGAAGAACTCTCTGACAACCAGATACAGAACCTGATTTTCCTGCCCGGCTTTTCTACAGCCGCTGAAGTAACTGACATATCCGGACGTGGTGTCGGCATGGATGTGGTAAAACGAAATATCTCGGACCTGGGTGGAACGGTCGATATCTGGTCTGAACAAGGTGTTGGCAGCACATTTACCATCAAGCTGCCATTAACACTTGCCATCCTCGATGGCCAGATCGTACGGGTCGGTAACCAGATCTTCATAATACCTCTTCATTCAATCAAAGAAACGGTAATGTTCAATGACAAGAATGCAAACACAGTCGCAGGCAAAGCAGAATTGTACAAATACCGTGACGAATATATATCGGTGACCCGGTTATATGAATTGTTCAATATTGAACCCGATATAGACAGCGACCACCCTCAACTACTTGTTGTATTTGACATAGGAGAAAAACACGTCGGCATATTGGTTGATGACGTCATTGGCCAGCAACAGGTAGTTATAAAGAGCCTTGAAAATAATTATAAGTCTGTGCCAGGACTGGCCGGCGCGACAGTATTGGGTGATGGCTCAGTAGCACTTATCCTTGATGTTCTTGGCCTCGCCTCTCGACATAATCAACCTGGCAATTTACTAAATACAGGTTAGCTGCAAATGTTTAGCACCTGCTGGAGATAACCCGTGTCCACGACAAAAAAAACAGTAGCGAATAAAAAAGCACCGGCCGTGAGAAAAAAAAGGGTCAGCAAGAAAAAAGCTGCGCCGAAAAAGAAAGTTGTCAAAAGAGCTTCCACAGGAACAAACGCCAGTAAACACGCTTCGATACAGACACTCACGCTTGACTCTATAGCTGTCATTAATAACGCCAAATCGCTGTATCAGGACTTTAGCCAAATAGCCGGTAACACTGATATCAATATTGATGCTTCCGCGGTAGAAATGATCGACACCGCTGTTTTGCAAATGTTATTCGCTTTTGTTATGAAAATTCGAGCTAACAATCACACAGTCAACTGGATCAAACCATCTGATGAATTCGTATCTCGCGCAACCTTACTTGGCCTGAACCAACACATGGGCATGGCCTGACAACAGCTCATGAATGAATTGATCAATAATCTCGATAAGGAGTTTCAATTTACCAATGAGGATTTTTATTTCCTTAGCGACCTGGTAGGTAAAAATGCCGGTATTAACCTGACCGAAGATAAACGTGAACTCGTGTATGGCCGCGTTGCCAAGCGACTACGCCTGCTGGGCATCAACAGCTTCAGTGAATATTGCGATCTACTAAGGCAAAATAATTCCGGAGAATTCACACACTTTATAAACTCGATCACTACAAATGTGACATCATTTTTCAGGGAAGAACATCATTTTGAATATCTTGCAAAAAAGATAGTACCAGACATTATCAGGAAGAACACGGGTGCGGCGTACCCCCGTTTACGCATATGGTCGGCAGGATGCTCAACAGGAGAAGAACCCTATTCCATCGCAATGGTATTGAGAGAAAATATCAAGGACATTGACAGGTGGGACGCAAAGATACTTGCTACCGACCTCGACTCAAACGTTCTTGAAATAGCGAACAAAGGTGAATACCCGATTAACCGTGTGAGTGAAGTCTCGATTGAGCGTAAAAAAAGATGGACGCTTATAGGGACGGGGACAAAAAAAGGTAGTGTAAAAATCAAAACAAGCATCCGAAACCTGGTGCATTTCAAGCAGCTCAACCTGACCGAGACCTGGCCTGTCCATGGCACGTTCGACTGCGTTTTCTTTCGCAACGTTGCCATTTACTTTAAAAGAGATACACAAATTAAGCTATTGAACAAATTTGCTGACCACCTGGATGAAAACGGTACACTTTTCGTAGGACATGCAGAGAGCCTGATAGGTGTTACCAACAGGTTTGAGAATAAAGGCCTTACTATTCACCAGAAGGTTACATAATGAGCACGCGAAACGAAAAACCTCGTATGGAACTACCAAGGGCACTCGCCGGATTCGAGTCGATTAATCGCTACTGGGACGCCTCGAATAATATATATGCCGCAAAATTATTGCCGGGTGAATTTTACGTGTCTATGAACGGAGAATTAATAACTACGGTACTAGGCTCATGTGTATCAGCCTGTATTCGCGATACTGTAACAGGAATTGGTGGCATGAATCATTTCATGCTTCCGATAGACATAAGCCGCGACGGAAAATCATGGGGCAACACACCAGTGAATTCGCAAACGCGCTATGGAAATATCGCGATGGAGCGATTGATTAACGTTATTCTGGCCGGTGGTGGAAAACGTGAAAATCTTGAGATCAAACTGTTCGGTGGCGGCAAAGTATTACAGATCAATACCGATATTGGCGGTAAAAATATTGATTTTGTAAAACGTTATCTAGTTACAGAAGGATTTAAAATAGCCGCCGAAGATGTTGGCGGCAACCGACCAAGAAAAATTCAATACTTCCCCAATACTGGCAGAGTCAGAGTCAAAAGCCTGAATAGCCTGCACAACGACACGCTAACCAGACGCGAATCCTCCTATATTGAGACGATTAGTAAGTCACCTGTCGAAGGCAAGATTGACCTGTTTTAACGATGACGCCCAAAAAATCAATTCGCGTACTCATAGTCGATGACTCGGCGCTAACCAGAAAAATCCTGCGTGAAATACTTTCATCGGACGATGATATCGAAGTCGTTGGCACAGCAATGGACCCATATATAGCCAGAACGAAAATCAAACAGTTAAATCCTGATGTACTGACACTGGATGTCGAGATGCCCAAAATGAATGGCATCAGTTTTCTGAAGAACTTAATGCGGCTCAGGCCCATGCCCGTTGTGATGGTATCATCGCTGACGCAAAAAGGTGCGGATGTTGCATTAGAAGCCCTGGGACTGGGCGCCGTTGATTATGTAGGAAAACCCGATGTGATTAGCGAGACCAGCCTGGCCGACTACTCAGAGGAAATCATTAGCAAAATCAAGATGGCAGCTTCAATTAACCGCGCGCCTGGCGCATCCATGAAAATTCCAGTTGCCGGGGCTTCACCCCCTGTTGAGGCCTCTTCGAAAACCTTACTTAAGACAAATAATCATCAGGCGCTTGTTGTGATTGGTGCCTCTACAGGCGGCACGGAGGCCATTAAGGAAATAATCACCCGTTTGCAACCCGACTCATATAGCGTTATTGTCGTACAGCATATACCAAGCGCATTCAGCAGAGCATTTGCAGAACGCATCAACAAGATTTCGGCACTTGATGTTTGCGAAGCAAAAGACAACCAGGCGATTCTTCCCGGCCATGTTTACATTGCACCAGGAGACCGACATCTTATAATCGTTCGCGATGGAAACAGCAGCTCATACCACTGCAAGTTGAATGACGGGGAGCCGGTAAACCGCCACAAGCCATCTGTTGATGTATTATTCAGATCTGTTTGCATGTCTGCCGGCAGCAACGCCATTGGAATCCTGCTAACAGGCATGGGCTCAGACGGTGCACTTGGATTAAAAGATATACATGACGCAGGCGCAATAACGATTGCCCAGGACGAGCAAAGTAGTATCGTCTGGGGTATGCCCGGTGAAGCTGTTAAATTACAGGCTGCTGATTTTATTCTACCGTTAAACAAAATAGCAGACAAAGTAACTACACTTATGAAAAAATGACCGTGACCGACAATCACTCAATACCTCATGAATGACTCAAGCACAACAAATGAAGAATTAAGCGCCATACTGTCAGACCTGGCAGATGACCTCGTCAATTTAATGATTAGAGAGCATCAATATATCCACCAGGAGCTTGAACATGTCAGACAGCTGGTTGGTGATGCCACCAGGTCACTAACAGCGGGCTTTGACGAAATAAATATATTGGCCATCGAGCAGAACACAATGATCAGTTTGGCTTCACAATTAAACACCACGGACAATGAAGCACTACTTGAGCAATGTAAAAGAGTAGACAACAAGCACAGGGACAACCGCGTCAGAATTGTCACTGCCCTGCAGTTTGACGATATTGTGCAGCAATTGACCAAACATGCCCAGAACAGAGCAAGACGTATTCAGGACACGTTCAAAAAACTGGCCGACGCCCTGAAGGAATTGAAAACCCTGGACCACAATAATGATCCAGCTTTTATATCAAGAGTTCAGGAAATAAAACAGGATGTTGAAAATTTACGCACTGAACTGGAAAAGGAAAACCCGGTTAAGCAATCAACGCTGGCAATCGGTAGAACCGAATTGTTCTAGCCTTTCAAGACGCACCCCATACTTTTCATCTCATAAATCGCGCAGGCAACAGTAATGACCTGTAATGGTCAGACTTTTTAGTCTGACAGTCAGTGTCATATCATTTCAAACTCCGGCTATGATTTTTTGTCAGTACAGTCAGGATCGGGTATATAGAAAAGGCTATAGATATTTACTCTCGCAGAGGCGCAGAGAACGCTTAGGTAATACCTGTTTTTTCATTAAAAATATCGTTATTCTCTGCGTGCTCTGCGCCTCTGCGAGAGTAAATTCTTTTTACTTTACGGGCTTTGCGCCTTTGCGAGAAAACAGGATGTTATGGTCGCTTTATTGGCCAGGCGAAACATTCAGCAACTACCTAATTAAGCCGAAACCAGAACAGAAGACTTTAAAATCTAGAAAATACCAAACAGCTTCTTTTCGCTCTTATGCTTGCGCAATAACTCGATAATAGAAGTTTTCTCGCCCAACTCAGCCAGGTTTATAGCCTGTTCACGCTTGTTGTTTCTCACATCAATATTGGCGCCGGCATCTAACAATATTGATACGGATTCAGAGCTATCCGCCAACACTGAAAGAATCAGCGGGGTGTTGCCAATATTATTCTTGCTGTTAACATCAGCACCTTTTGCAATCAGCGCCCTGACAGAACCTGCATTACCTCTACTTGCAGCAATCATTAATGGCGTATTTCCGTCACTTGCCCTAACATCAACATCCATCTCCTTATTAATAATCAGAGTTACAATATCAGGATTGTCTGATGTAGCGGCATTGTGCAACAATGAAAAGCCACGTTTATCCTTTCTGTCTATATACGTGTAATTCTCAAGCAACAGCTTGACCAGGTCAGCATTACCAGAGCCTGTAGCATGCCAGAGTGCGTCATGACCATTTTCATCACGCAAGCTCGCATCACCACCTGAGCGCAACAAATGACTGACAGTTGTTAATGACATACTACTAGCCGCCATCATTAAATCACTTTTACCTTCTATCAGGATATTCTCCGGCCTTGCGCCCGCATCAAGCAGAAGAGTCGTCACAGCTTCGTTGCCACCAGCAATTGCAAAGTACAGGGCGCTTTGTTGTTTTTTACCAAGTAAGCTAACATCGGCGCCGGCTGTTAACAGTGTTTTCACAACCTTGTCTTTTCCATGCTCTGACGCCCACATGAGCGGCGTCTTGCCACTGCGATCTTTCCTGTTCACATTGGCACCAGCATCAATAAGCAGACCGGCAACAGTTTCATAGCCCTGTACAGCGGCGCGTGTTAGTGGTGTATATCCCTCATTATCCACCTGATTGGGATCAGCCCCTTTTTTTAACAACAACGCCAGAACATCATCCTGTCCTCGCCATACGGTAATCATCAACGGAGTCCAGTTTTTATAAACGCTGTCTACACCCGTATTTATCGCCGCCAGTTTCTGAGCTGCCGTCAGACCATCTTTACGCGCGACAGGTAAACGCGCCCCATATTTTTCCAACAGCTTTACAGTCGATTTATGCTCTGCTTTTGCAGCCAGTACAATTGCATTCTCACCATTACGATTCCTGGTCTTATGCGATGCCCGGCTTTTTAACAATACGGCAACAGTATTTTTATGTCCTTTAGCTGCCGCCAGCATCAGGGCCGTATTACCATTTGCATCTTTGTAATCCAGCCTGGCGTTATACCTGATCAACTCACGAACAATCACGGCTTCGCCATTAGATGACGCTATCATCAAGGGCCTGTCCTTGTAGGCATCAACAACATTAGCATCAGCACCATTCTCCAGCAGGAGTCGCACCATATCTACATTTTTTCTTGCAACGGCTTCCATCAAAACTGTTCGCTTGTAAGCATCTGTTGCATTCACATCAGCACCGGCTTTTAGTGATTCTTTAGCTGTCGCTATATCACCAGCAGCCACTGCCAACACCAGCGCTTTCCCGGGTTTCATATTGCCGACAATCGCCGGGTCGCCAGCACTGCCAGCTTCGAGCCTGGTCAGTCGCTTTGCAGCATTGCTATAGCCCTGGCTGGCAGCCTGCCTGTACCAGTAAGCCGCTTTTTTCAGGTCCTTATTTACACCAATACCATCTTCATAAAGAACACCCAGTGAGTACTGTGCACGCTTATATCCCTGGCTGGCTGACTTATTCATCCAGTACGCTGCTTTGCCGGCATCTTCACGAGTGCCCTGGCCATTACGGTACATCACTGCAAGATGATATTGCGCCTCTTTGTCGCCATTACGCGATAACGGGTCAAGTATCTTCACAGCCTTGGTAAAGTCCCTGGTGCGAATAGCCATTTTTGCATCTGATAGTGTCACAGCTTCGGCCGTAAGCGCTACCAGCAACAGCAACAATGGCAATATAGAAAATCGGTATATCATGCTGTACCAAACTTTGTTTCTACTTCAATACCAATGGACTTGAGAAATGGAGTTGGAAGAATCCCGCCGGCGCATACAATAACAGCATCATTATCGATGCTTACTTCTTTGTCGCCTGCCTCAATAACAACCTTGTAATCGGTAATCTGTTTTACATTCGAGCTCATTAATACATTCAATCTGCCTTCCTTTTGCGCAGTATCAACCTTGATGCGGTTCTTTTCCTTGGCACGGGAGAATGCTTCGCTTCTGTATGATATGGTCACTGTTGTTCCTGCCTCATTGGCAATACTGACTGCCGCCTCCAGTGCACTGTCGCCTCCACCGACAACCAGAACATGCTGGTTCAGATACTGTTCGGGATCTATCAGGCGGTAGACCACCTTTGTTTTATTTTCACCCGGCACACCGAGCGTACGAGGTGTACCACGACGACCAATCGCCAGTAATACCGCCCTGGTTTGGTAGCTTTGTTTCGTGGTTTTAACAATGAAGCCGGCAGCTTCAGACTCGATACTTTCAACGCGTTCATTATCATTAATTCGCAGCCCGGTTGATTCTACTACCCCCTCCCAGAACTCTATTAACGCTTCCTTGGTGGTTTCTCTGAAATGCATTTTGCCTATTACGGGCAGCTTTACCGGCGCTGTCATCACGATTTTCCCGCGGGGATAATGTGAGACAGTTCCGCCAAGTGACTCCTGTTCCAGCGTGACAACTTTGAGTTTAGCCGACATGGCCGCCAGTGATGCTCCGATTCCAGCCGGCCCGGCGCCAACGATAACAAGATCAAGCCTGTCCTTGCTGCCGATACCATCAAGCTTGCGAATTGAATCAACCGCCTGTACACCCTGGATAACGGCATTCCGTATCAGCCCCATACCTCCAAGTTCGCCCGCAATATAAATACCAGCAACATTGGTCTGAAAATCCTCTTTAACCTGCGGAATATCTAATCCCCGCTTCTCGGTTCCAAACACAAGCTCGATGGCACTGAATGGACATGCCTTCTTGCAGGCCCCGTGACCGATACAATGGGTCGGATCAATCAGGTTCGCTTTACCGTGAATAATCCCCAAAACATTTTTTTCAGGGCATGCCTTAACGCAGCTGGCACACCCCAGGCAACGGACGTGATCAACTACCGGGTGCAGAGAAGCCGGCTCCGTCATCCCTGAAGCAACCGCTTCCTCAAGAATGTGCCTGCTGGTGCGTTGTTTGCCTGACCGTTTCCAGAAATATATACCGAAAATTGCCAACAACGGCAGTGAGTAAAGCCACATAACTGGTGTCATGATGTAAATCCTGTGGAACAAATTCCAGGGCCTGAACGCGGCACAAGAAAAAATATCATCATATATAGTATGAGTATTTATTGGACAAATGAAATAGACGTAACTTATTGATTATACGAGTATATAGCAGATATAGTGCAAATTATCCCGACAATAGGTGAAAAATATTACGACATTATTATAACTATTTTTACAGTTTTACTAGACTCAACTGAGCGAACAATTATAATACGTTTGGGATTATTATACCAAATTTATAACGGGAGTTGACGACACCTTTCATGAGCAGCATAAATACTATAAACAGCAACCGTGCAAGCCAGCAATTGCCGGCAGATAATGTGGCCCGGCGAGGGAAAAATACATTTGAAATATTAACCACGCCGTTGCTATTTCTGTACTCCCATCTTTTTTCCATCAGTGTGATAGCCGTACTTCTGTTGGGCTGGAACAATCGTAATAACAATTATCTGACTGCCGAAAATGGAACTGGCTATATATTGGGAATTGTTGGTGGCAGCTTGATGTTGTTATTACTGCTCTATCCACTGAGCAAAAGGTTGTCAGTACTGACCCGCATGATACCGGTTCGGTACTGGTTTGGTATTCACATGCTATTTGGCATCATCGGACCGGTTATGGTTCTGTTCCACTCCAATTTCCACCTTGGCTCCACCAACAGTTCAATCGCATTGATCTGCATGTTACTGGTCGCAGGCAGTGGGCTGATAGGTCGTTATATATATACACACATTCATCATGGCCTGTATGGCAAACGCATTACGCTCAATGAACTGAAGCACGAGATTGAAACCAAAAATACGGAGCTTTTGTACATTTACAAGCTGAACGCAAATCTGAACAAGATGATGTCAGCAATGGAAAGCAAGGCTTTGCAGCAATATACAGGCATCTCGATGAGCTTGCTGCATTTGATATCACTAACTTTTGATGCGCAACGTTTACAGTCGAAGTTTAAGCGTTTGCTGAACAGCAGCCAGAATGACGGTTCATCAACAGCACTACCAGACAGTGCAGTCGCTAAAGAGTTTATCAAACGTTATACTACCGCACTGCGAAAAATTGTCGCTTTTCGTATTTATGAGCGACTGTTTTCACTGTGGCATATTCTTCACATGCCACTATTCATCATGATGATAATCACGGCTGTCATTCACATTTTTGCAGTACATATGTACTGATAGCGATAGTGCCTGATTACATAAGATGCGATTCCAAATACAAGTCTGGATAAGGCTAATCCTCACCATCTCGACCATGTTCATAATACCTGCCAGCAACGCAGAATCCCTGGAATCTCTGTTGATGCCAGGCCCTGTGGTCAAGGCCCACCAGAAATACGAAAAGGACTGCGGCCAGTGCCATGACACCTCTGACAAGTCAAAGCAGGGACAACTGTGCATGCAGTGCCATGATCATAAAAACATACGTGATGATGTGCGCAGTAAAAAAGGTTTTCATGGGCGACTGCCTGCAGCAGTAAGAACAAATTGTAAGCACTGCCACACCGAACATGAAGGCAGAGATGCAAAAATCATATTATTGAACCCATCGACATTCGACCATTCCGCAACCGATTTTTTACTCAAGGGCATGCACGCAAAAACCAGCTGCACCGGCTGCCACCAGGCTGAGAAGAAGTACTCCGAGGCAGCGCAGGATTGTTACAGTTGCCACAAGGAATCTGATGTTCATGACGGCGAGCACGGAAAAAAATGCGGCGACTGCCACTCGGCATCCAGCTGGAAACAATCAGAATTTGATCACGATAAGAAAACGGATTTTCCGCTCAAAGGCGCACATAAAGACACCAACTGCTCTTCCTGTCATATCAACCAGAAATACAAGGACACGCCTTCTAAATGTATAGGCTGCCATAAGATCCAGGACATCCACCAGGGCGGTTACGGAGAAAAATGCGATACCTGCCATACCTCTAAACGCTGGGACGAAATCACTTTCGACCACGGAAAGGAAACGGATTTTCGCTTACTCGGCCGGCATGAGAAAGCTTCGTGCACTAGTTGCCACACACCCGAAAGCTTAAAAAAGAAAAAGAAAAATAAAGAGAAACTTCCAACTGACTGTTATGGCTGTCATAAGCACGATGACAGCCATAAAGGCAAAAACGGGAAGAAATGCAATGACTGCCATAACTCCAAATCATGGCAAAAGCATAAATTTGATCACGACAAAAAAACTGACTTTCCTCTTTTAGGAAAACACAAAGAACTGTCTTGCTCATTCTGCCACAAGGGTAATCTTGAAAAAGATGAGCTGAAATCAGCCTGTGTTGAATGCCATAAACAAGATGATGTTCACCAGGGCAAACAGGGTAAGCAGTGCAGTAATTGCCATAATGAAAAAGGCTGGCGTAATAATGTCTTTTTCGACCACGACCTGTCCAGCTTCCCGCTGATTGGCATGCATGCCGCAATCCAGTGCGAAGAATGTCACCTTACTTCAGTCTACAGCTCGGCCGATAGAGAATGCAATTCATGCCACGCCGGAGATGATGTACACAAAACCCGCCTCGGTACTGACTGCGAAACTTGTCACAATCCAAATTCGTGGGAGAACTGGCTGTTCGATCATGATAAGGAAACACGCTTCAAGATAGTTGGCGCCCACGAAGAAGTGGGTTGTTACGATTGCCATAAAACAAATTCCAAAGGGAAATTGAAGGCATCTAGTGACTGTATTTTCTGTCATCGCAGCCAGGATATCCATAACAGGCAGTTCGGCAGACAGTGTGGGAAATGCCATAGCACAGAAAGCTTTAAAGACGCCAAAATCAAACGATAATCGGTACACACCCCATGAGTCAGAATAATAAAAGATTACTCGGTTTCTCCATAACAGCTCTCTTGCTGATGCTGCTATCAGTCTCATCCATAATTTTTAATACTTCAATACATGCTGCCGATAACGTGGAAAGCTTCGACCATTTCACAACCGGATTCCCTTTAACTGGCAAGCATCAGTTTTTAGACTGTTCCAGCTGCCATATCGGCGGAATTTTCAAGGGCACACCGCTTGAATGCGCTTTGTGTCATAACAGAAGCCGCGCACCAGGTAAAAATCCAGGGCATGTTGTCAGCAGTAATATTTGCGATGATTGCCACACAACTGACACCTGGATAGGCGCAAGATTCGATCATAGTGGTATCTTCGCGCCGTGTGAGAGCTGCCACAACAATTCAATTGCCGTTGGCTTGTCGCCATCTCATATAGCCACTACATCTACATGCGAAGACTGCCACAACACAATTACCTTTGGCCGTGTTGGCAGGGTTGACCATGGCTCCGTTTTAGGCACATGCAATTCCTGCCATAACGGGGTTCAGGCCAGCGGCATGTCACCCCGGCATATTGCTACAAATGCCCAGTGTGACACTTGCCATAATACTAACACCTGGAGAGGAGCGCGCTTCGATCACAGCAACGTGACAGGCGCATGCAGCAGTTGTCACAATGGTGTAGCAGCTACTGGCAAGCATCCGGCACATTTACAGACTACGGTTGAATGTGACAATTGCCATAATACAAATACATGGCTCGGCGCCGGCTTTGACCATGTTAGCGTGACTGGCCCGTGCAGCAGCTGTCACAATGGCGTCACAGCCACCGGCAAGCATCCGGCACATTTACCGACTATAGCTGAATGCAACAACTGCCATACAACAAATACATGGTTAGGTGCCAGCTTTGACCATTCAACGGTCACAGGTCTTTGCCTCAGCTGTCATAATGGTTCAACTGCTACAGGAAAATCAACGACGCACTTTGTAACAACTCTGGATTGCGATCGCTGCCACAGTACTGCGAGTTGGATACCTCTGATTCTGTTCAGACATGATTCACCTGATTACCCAGGCGATCACAGAACCGGCGTACTATGTGTTGACTGCCATAGAACCAATAACCAGGTTATTGCCTGGACTTTCCCTGCATACCAGCCGGATTGCGCAGGTTGCCACGCCGATGATTACAAACCTGATTCGCACAAGGGTCCTGGCGATGTGCCCCTCTCGGTCAGCGAATTACGTGATTGCAGTGGAAGTTGTCACCTCAAAGACGGGATCAAAATGAACGAACACCGCCCTAGCGCTAGTGGATGGTAGGTAACTACCAAGCACTGGCATATAACTGCTAGTAAATGCATATCAAAATAATACAAAAATAATAATTTAACCAAACATAAAAAGCATCTTCATGACGCCACCTAAAATGTTGCGCCAACCATCTATAACGTGCTTAATTTTCATAGCATTGATCATCATACAGTTTATTGCTTTGAGTGATGTTCATGCTGCGAGCAATTCGTCTCCATACGTTATCGTGCTCGCTTCTGCACCGGGCACAGATCTGAAATGGCAGCCTAAAAAAAGCAAGCTGCTTGAAGGTCGTACTGTATATGTCACTCGAACAACAGTTAAAGGTAAGCCATGGGAACGGTTGAATCTGGGCTTCTTCAGCAGCCGCCAGAAAGCCGTTCTGGTGTTGAATGATATACAAAATATCTATCCTGGTGCATGGCTGAGGCAAGCAAGTACAGGCGAAATCAAAGCAGCATCAAACAAAGCATTGGTCGTACCAGTTTCAAAAATATCGGCACCAGTGAAAACAACCACGGCAAAGAAGAAATCAATAGCAAGCAACAAATCAACGTTAACTGACAAACAACTTGACAGCCTGATGCAGCGCGCAAAAACCGATTTCAAGAAGCAAGACTACTCGCAGGCTATTCGTTATTTAACGGCAATCATAACCGCTGGCGATCACAAATACTCGATGGAAGCATTTGAATTGCTGGGGCTATCAAGGCAACGAAAGGGACAGAATGCCCATGCTGCCGCTATTTATAAAGATTATCTTGAAAAATACCCGACAAGTGAGGACGCCATACGTGTCAAGCAACGCCTCTCGGGACTGATAACATCCACTCAGGCCCCAAGAGATAAAATCAACATGGAAGCAGATGGAGAAAAAGGAAGGATGACAACATATGGAAGTTTTTCGCAGTTTTACCGTAGCGACACAGCTGAAACAGATGACACCGATGGGTCAATCAGGACCCTGTCTCAGTTGATCACGTTTCTTGATCTCAATACAACGTACCAGACGTCCGGCTTCGACCAGAACTTTCGTTTCTCTGCAGATGATACCTATGACTTTCTAGACGATGATGAAAGCAACTCATTCAGATTTATCGAAATGTTTTATGACTTGAGCTCAAGAAAAAGCGGGACGTCAGGGCGAGTAGGCAGGCAAGCATTACGCATCGGCGGTATCCTCAACCGATTTGATGGAATCTCGGCCGGCTATCAGCTCACTCCTGAAATGCGCCTGAATGCGCTTGCAGGCTATCCGGTCGATATTGATAACAAGACTTCTATTAATAAACACAAAACTTTCTATGGATTCATTTTTGAAACAGGAACGTTTCTCGAACATTGGGATATGAACCTGTTCTATTTCGACCAGGATATCGATGGAGTAGATGATCGAACCAGTACCGGTACAGAAGTTCGTTACAACGATAATACCAAGTCACTGTTCGGCATGATTGATTATGATCTGACATTTAAGGAAGTTAATATACTGCAACTGAATGCCAATCTCCTTTTCGACAGAGGTCGTGCCGCCTATATGAACGCATTCCTGCGTAAAACACCTGTACTCGCAACAAGTAATGCACTCATAGGCCGGCCAGAAAGTTCTATAGAGGAGCTCATGGAAACTCTGAACATTGAGCAGATTTATCAACTTGCGCGTGATCGTACAGCCGATAGCGCGACGATTACATTTGGTGGCTCACAGCCTATAAGTGAAAAGTTTCAGGCTAATGCTGATATCACTTTCTCAAAAGTTGGTGGAACGGAAGCCTCGGGGGGTGTACCCGCAACACCCTCCACCGGCACAGATTATTTTTTTAGTACACAGATTGTTGGTAACAACCTGATATTGAAAAGAGATACGGGCGTACTTGGTTTTCGTTACCTGGATACCAAACTATCAGACACCTACTCACTGATTGCCAACACCAGAATTCCCGTATCCAGAAACTGGCGGATTAATCCCCGCCTGCAATTTGATATACGCAAAAGCTCGGACGGTCGTACACAGAACAAGATCAGGGCATTAGTCAGAACTGACTACCGTTATCTTAACAAGGTCCGTTTTGATTTTGAGGTCGGCTACGATGACACCAGCGAAGAAATGAACGGACAATCACTTGGTACTAATAATTTATTTTTCCTCCTTGGTTACCGCTGGGACTTCTGATACTTAACCAATTCAGGGCTTAACGGCAAGCACCTGCACCACAACACCTTTGCCAGTGTGGAACTGGCCTTCTATAACATCACGCTCCAGTTCCACCGCGTGCCTGAGTTCCAGCCCATCCAGCTCTACACGCAACGCATCCAGTGTCATGGTCAACTCGGCAACAGGCGCCCCCCCGTTCCCAGCTTGATTTGCTCAGGTGTATAGGCCTCGAGCACGAGCACACCACCTGAACGTAATCCCTGGACACAATCCGATGCAGCGGTTTTCTAATATCCGCTGGAACATGCGCAAAAATTGATACGATCGCATCCCAGCTATCGGCTTCAATATCAAAATTCGCCAGGTCTTCAACAAGCGTTTCGATTTCAACTCCACGCTCACTCGCCAGCTTCCTGGCTTTTTCCAGTCCAATAGCAGAAGAATCAACAGCAACAACTTCATGGCCATGCCCTGCAAGGAACACCGCGTTGCGGCCCTCGCCTTCGGCTATACACAAGGTTCTGCCTTTAGGGACCTGGTTTACAACTTCATTCAGAAATTCGTTCGGATCAGGACCATAAATGTATTCAGTTGTATCGTAGCGTTTATCCCACATTTTTACAGTTACCCTTTGTAAGTTAAATTTAATAGCCAACCTCACATGCCATACATTATTCATGATTTTGTAACAGAAAAGACATATTGGCCGCCTATAAAGCATGGTGCTAACCCATTAAACACAGGAGAGAACCATGCTAACTGAAGTAGATATTGAACGCATCATGGCCGCCAAAAGGCAGCTGGCCGAGTCAATCGCAGATGACATAGACTTTAACCTGGTCGATGACGATGAATTATTCGAAATTCTGGATGATGATATGCCGGTATCAGAAACGAACGGCCTGATGTGACAGAGGTGATGGAATCATTTCCAGAACCTGCCGAAAAAATAGAACACAAGTGACGCGGCAACTGAAATCACAACCATGCTGACTATTGGAAAGTAGAAGCGCACATTATCGCGCTCGATCCTGATATCGCCAGGCAGACGGCCAACCCAGGACAGCCATCCGCTATTGGCAAGTACACCTATAACAACAAGTAGAATACCGCCAAGTATCAGCCATGTGCCTAATGATTTTGGCATGCAGGGCCCATCATCTCACAGCTCAAACAGACCAGCCAGAGACGGTAATGCTATAGAATCTCGGAATATCATCGACATACTCGTCAAGCTCATTCCATGTTTCTACGCCATCGCCCTCAACCTCGATCTCATCAAGCTTAATACTCAAACCCAGCCTGCCGACCGTTTTCCTGAGCTGTTCGAAGCCGGGTGTTGATTCAATATCCCCGGAAGTCAGTTCGCTGAATTGCGACAATTCGAACCTGGACAGGTTTTTATCCAGCAAGGTGTATGTAATGCTTCCCCTTGGCTCGAAAGATTGTTTTCCGGGGTGTGCGTAATGCCCCTGCTTGTCCAGCTCTATATCTTTTTCCAGATTCTCGCTTATAGTGATGAGCTGACTGCTGAACCAGTTTTTCAGCTCTGGCACCGTATCGTGTTTTGGCCTGTGGAAAAATGCCAGGTAAGCAATCCCGCAAATTAAAAGGATGATTAAAATGGTATTCATATTGTCTTTCATTGCCTGGCAGATGACTGTACTGTTAAATTGTGAAAATATAATACCGGATAAAACGTGGGCATATAACAGCAGTAACTACTGCTTATAGCCTCGCACCACTGGACTTCGATTTTCGATGTCTATTTAATGCCTGGTTGTGAGTATAATTATTATCCGGTTACATATAGTATTGCTCCAGTAGCACTACACGCAACTCTTTAACTGACAGGAACAAGTGTTGAAGAATTTTCTGAAAAACCTGTTGTCTGCTGGTGGCCGTTTAAACAGGATCGGATTTCTTCACTCATTCATCATAATACTATGCCTGTTTATAGTACTGTCTTTTATTAATCATGAATACATTCGGCGCACGGAAAATGCGTTGACCATCTATCTGTATGTAAAAAGTGTGCAATCTGCCCTGCTGTTGGCCTTGTTGACACCTTCAATAATCAAGCGACTACATGACCTGGATATCAAGGGCAATCGTGTCTGGCTGGCCTGGGCCGCGCTGCTGCTGGACGTGCATAATCTGATGCTGCTGAATATTCATATCGCCCCATTACTGGAAAAAATTCAGCCGATATTATTCGTCTTTTATGCCGTGGTACTGATTTTTTATCTCGTTCTGTTTTTAATGCCTGGCAGTATCGGCATAAACAACTGGGGTAGACCACATGAACTATAAAATAGATTGTAAAATGTCATTAGTCCAGATACTTGCGGGGTTAAGGGATATAGTCTTTAATCTTGTGCAGGCCTGAATTTCCACTCACACACAGGAAACACCCATGCAAACATCAACGATCGTGATCCTGGTCATCATCGCGGTGATCATTCTTTATATCATAAACATCTTCAACAGCCTGGTCAGCTTGCGCAACCGTTACAAAAACGCATTCGCACAGATCGAGGTTCAGTTGAAACGCCGCTATGACCTGATTCCGAACCTGATTGAAACCGCTAAAGGCTACATGAAGCACGAGCGCGAAACACTGGATTCCGTCATCAAGGCACGAAACGCTGCCGCCAACGGCCTGGCTGCGGCCGCTTCAGACCCGGGTAACGCTGCTGCAATCAATGAGCTGATCGGTGCCGAGGGCGCACTCGCGAGTGCTTTGGGCAGGTTCAATGTTGTGATGGAGGCCTACCCTGATCTCAAAGCCAATCAGAACATGATGCAACTGAGCGAAGAGCTTACTACCACTGAAAACAAGGTCGCGTTTGCCCGCCAGGCATTCAATGATGCCGTGATGGAATACAATACCTACAAACAGACATTCCCACCGGTAATATTTGCTGCCACCTTCGGCCACGCCCAGGACGCCACCCTGCTCGAATTCGAAGACAGTGCCGCTATTCAGGAAGCGCCCAAAGTGTCCTTCTAGAAATGCACTGAAGTCATCCTATGAATTTCTTCAAATCGCAGGATGAGGCCCGTCGTAATACAGGCCGGCTCGTCGTCCTGTTCTTACTTGCTGTGATCTCGCTGGTAGTGATGACTAACCTGCTGGTAATGTTCGCTTTTGGCTATATCAACGTCGAGCAAACCGGCACGATCAATACAGAACAACTTATCCGGGAGATCGACTGGCAGGTATTCCTCGTGATCGGTGCCGCAGTAACAATCACCATCGCGCTTGGCAGCCTGTATAAAATTCTTGCCCTTGCAGGAGGCGGGGCTCGTGTCGCCGAAATGCTCGATGCCGAGCTGGTTGTGAACGGCGGCAATGACTTCAGGAAACAACGACTACTTAACGTTGTCGAAGAAATGGCAATTGCTTCAGGCACACCTGTACCTCCAGTATACCTGCTTGATGAAGACGGTATTAATGCCTTCGCTGCGGGTTACAAACCAGGTGATGCAATAATCGGTGTAACCCGAGGCGCCATAGAAAAACTTGGCCGTGAACAGCTGCAGGGCGTTATTGCCCACGAGTTCAGCCATGTGCTGAATGGCGACATGAAGCTGAATATTCGACTGATTGGCCTGCTGCACGGCATTCTGCTGATCGGCATGATTGGCTACTACATATTGAGAAGTGCATCACATTCACGCCGCTCAAAAGACAGTGGCGGCGCAGCTGTGCTTGGCCTGGGCCTGGTTGTGATCGGCTTTGCCGGCACCTTCTTCGGCAACCTGATCAAGGCTGCGGTCAGCCGGCAACGCGAATTTCTTGCTGACGCATCCGCAGTACAGTTCACCAGAAATCCGGATGGTATTGGCGGCGCTCTCAAGCGTATCGGTGGTGATGCCACTGGCTCGATTATAGAAAACCCCTCAGGCGTACAAATCAGCCATGCCCTGTTCAGCCAGGGCATTAAAACGTGGCTAGGCAATCTCTATGCTACCCACCCACCCCTGGAGAAGCGTATTTACAGCATACAGCCCAATTGGGATGGCGAATTTGATTATTCACTACCGGCAGATGTCGACCAGGTCACAGATGAAGACACAGTGACTGATCAGCGATCCGCACAACAAGTTGCAACCATGGCAGCAATAGCTGCGGCAATGACCAGCGGAGAGATTATCGACAAAATCGGGCAGCCAACACCATCGCACCTGGCCTATGCCCATAAGCTGATACATGACTTACCGCCCGAATTTGCATCAGCAGTAAACGACCCTTTTGCTGCACGTGCGGTTATTTATTTCATGCTGCTGGATAAAGACAAGGCGGTGCATAATGAGCAGCTTCAGCACCTGAAATCTGCTGCTGATACCGGTGTTTATGAAGAAACAATGAAGCTGGTGCGCGCCGGCTATGAACTGAAAAAAGAATATCGTCTACCCATAGTAGACCTGGCACTGGCAACCCTGCATCAGCTGTCAACGAATCAATACAGGTTATTCAAGGAGAACCTGAATACGCTGATTGAAATTGACAGCAAAGTCAGCCTGCTTGAGTGGTCCATTCGAAAAATCGTATTTCATCACCTCGACCCCGTGTTTATTACAAAACCGGGAACCACACGCCAGAACCTGGTGCTGGCGCAGGCACAAGATGCATGCGCAGTACTGTTATCCGTCCTGGTTTATTCAGGCAAGCAGCAGGGAATCAGTGAAAGCGACGCATTTAATCAAGCCACCAGGCAACTGGGTGGACTGGATTTATCACTGCTGGCGACAAGCGAGATCAAGCTGGAAACCCTGAACAGCTCACTCGACAGACTGGCGAAGCTGAAACCGCTGGAGAAACCCCGCCTGCTTAAAGCCTGCGCCGTCTGTATAACTGCTGACCAGCAGATCACTGCGAATGAAGTGGAGATATATCGCGCCATCTCTGCAATACTTGATTGCCCTGTGCCACCGCTTATTATTTAGGGTCTTCACCACATCAAGTGGGTAAACTTCAAATGATTGCTACAGAGGCGTAGAGAACATAGAGGTTTTTTATTATTTTGTAGAGGCGACATTAGTCGCTAACTTAAGTTGATCGTATTTATCAACATTTTATTTCGCTCCTGTTGGAGCGAGTTACCTTTTTTGCTCGCCCAAAAAATGCGCCCCGGGCGCTCGTGCTTCGCATACCCGTAGGGCGGATTAGGCGTTAGCCGTAATCCGCCGGATGCAGTCGGTGCAATACGCTTCGCTATTGCACCCTACACGCTGTTTGACTGTAAAGAGGGATTCCTCCCCTTGAAGTTTGCCGAGGCATTCGGCTTTGGTAGGGCCCTGGAAATAAACTGATGGCCGACAGGGACGTCGAATTTAGTCATGTCGAGCCTGGACGGCGAGTCAGGACGGCCCGTAGGCAAAGGTGAATGGTGAGGGAACCCGAAGGGCAAACTGGTCAGGGTGTCTTTTCTTTTGGTTACTTTTCTTTGCCTAGAAATTTTACATGGGCAAAGAAAAGTGACTCGCCATCAAGGCGAAATAAAATGTTGATAAATACGATCAACTTAAGCTAGCAACTAAAGCAGGTACTACTAACAACAAAAGCCTCTGTATTCTCTGTGCCTCTGTGGCAAAGTTTTCATCGTATCAGCCCACTGTATTTGGGGAAGACCCATTATTTAAGGTAACTAGTTAACGGGTACTAGCTATCTAATTGCTCGATAAAATCATAGCCATTCCTGTAACTTTTATAGAGAAATTCATATCCCAGCTGCTTAAGACGCTTGTTACTGCAGCGTTTGTTTTGATCACTGTTGTGCGGCAATATTTGCTTTTCCGGTCTCCCAGTCCCGAGCTTGTCGGCTATAAAATTAAACACATCCCACCTGGGTGCAGGGTCATCGTCGGAAGCCAGGTATATCGGCTCAAGATTAATCCCGGCAATCATCTTGTTAGCAATGAAGCACAGCACCCCAATGCAGTCTTTCCTGTGTATCCTGTTCATATAATACGGTGGTTTATATTGAACCTTGCCGCCTGATGCTACAGTATCCAGCAGACGGCTTCTGCTGCGGCCATATATGCCTGAAAAGCGAATGATGCAATTATTAACGCCATGTGAAAGAAAGGACTTTTCTGCCTGTAATATGATCTTGCCTGTAATAGTGCCGGGCTCGGTCACAGACTCCTCATCGACCCATTCGCCATACGTCTGGCCATACACACTGGTAGATGAAACGAATATAAATCTTGTTTCCGGATTATTCCGCGAAAAAATATTCAGCAGATTAGCAACACCAAGCTCGAATATGTTTCTGTATGCCTGCTCACTGCGGTCATCAGGTGTAAGCACGCAGATCACAAGATCAAAACGGGTGTCGATGCCCTCCAGATCACCAGGACGCATCAAGTCGACCTTTATATAACTGATTTTATTACCATTAGCTGGAGGATGTCTTTTCAATCCAACGACATAATGACCATCGTCTGCGAGCAGTCGACCTGCAGCAGAGCCAATATCTCCACAACCTGCTATTAATATTCTGGCCATAATGGACTCAAATGTTTGCGCCAAACAGCAAAAGCAATAAAGTTACTGATGCTTGCGAACAAGATAAATACGTTATCTTTTAGTAACAATATTGACATATATGACTGCTATCGTTAATTTAGATGGTGTTGAATACTGTAATAGCATTTAACGATCCTTTAACATTCATCCGAGGTGTATACATGTCGCGAAAGAATGGCAGGCATAAAAATAATAAATATAATATTGACTACTTACAAGGAGACTCGACGGTAATAGATCTTCAAGCGAACACCACCCCCTTCAACCCCCCACATAAACATCCCGGTCTCCCTAAACCCATTCAAGCCAAAAACCAGTCACAAGGTCAGTTTATGGCTGCAATCAAGAGCAATACCCTGGTTTTCGGCCTCGGCCCGGCAGGAACAGGCAAAAGCTACTGCACAGCAGCAATGGCTGCAGAAGCGCTCATATCGGGCGACACAGACAGGATCATCTTCACCCGCCCAGCCGTTGAAACCGGCAACAGCATGGGTTTTCTTCCCGGGAAACTTGAGGACAAATTTGATCCTTACTTCAGTGCGTTCAAGTCCTGTCTCATCAGTAACACAGGAAAAGGCGTAGTCGAATGTGCCGTAAAAAATGGCAATATTGTGGTCGAGCCTCTGGCATACATGCGCGGCAAAACATTTAACCGCTGCTTTGTCGTTCTTGATGAAGCGCAAAACTGCGCACCGGAAGAATTAAAAATGTTCATGACACGAATCGGCATAAACTCAACTGTAGTCATTAATGGCGATCTGAGCCAGTCAGACATAGACAGCTGCTCAGGCCTGCACGATGCCATCAACCGCGTTCACGATGTTCGCGGTGTACATGTTCATGAATTCACCTATGAAGATATAGTGCGCAGTAATATAGTGAAAGACATCATTATGAAATACGAAACCAGAAATCCACCAAGTTATCGTTTTTGCAATGCCTTTTAAATAGTCAAGCCTGATAAAAGAAAGGGGATAAAGAGCATAAAATACTCTTTATCCCCTTTTTATTGCATGACCAGGATGCAAACCGTTATTTAACATGCTTAGTTAAATTAGATTAATATCTATTATAAATTTCTCTAGCGGCCAATACTGACAAATCCTGACTCTTAGTTATGCTACCCCTGAAGCCTCGGCATCTATATCTATTTCTCATACTTGCTCTATTGCTGGCTATCTGGATTGGTCGCGCACAGCTCTCCGAACTAGTCATTTCATCAAGCATGCATGCTTTTGGGCTGAAGAATGTTACCACCGACATTCATCATCTTGGCCCGGGCCAAAGCCACATATCCCGTTTCGGATTTACCCTTGCCACTGAAACAGGACTGTTCAAGCTTGAAGCACATGACATAAGCATGGACTACAACCTCAAACAAATAGCACAAGGCCGCGCTGATAAGCTGGCGATAAAAGATCTCGGACTGTATTACCAGGGCATCAACAAAACACCAGGAGACACACATAGCGTCAGTGAAGCACTGGAACCACTTAAAATAATAGCGGCGCTGAGACATGCACTACGTGAATATATAATCTTTAACACGTTCACTGTTGAAAACATCACACTGGACGGTGATTCATTTGGGGCGCTTCAAGGTAAACCGTTTCAACTGGATGGCACAAATGATGCAGGAACAATATATGCAGAATTCACCTTGCAGGATCAGCCTGCTTCCGTTCAACAAGATAATCTACGTCAGCTTGTTATCACGAATCTTTCGCAGAACTCACTCATAACAGAATTAAGGCTTTCAACAGCACCCGATATTGTGCCTGCAAGGCTTGAGCTCAATATCCTCGATACACAAATCACAGGCAGCTACAATTTACACCCTCAGCAGTTGCAGCACTGGCTGCAACCCATTATAACCATAGATAATATCACTGAAACAAAAAATGTTAGCGGTACATTTTCATCCAGCTTTGAATCTGAAAACGAGATCGCTTCAACCATTACCGCCATTTCCGATATGTATGCTTTCAGGAAATACGCCGCAAATAATATTGCCGTCAAGTTGAAATTTGTAAACCCGACCACCAATCCTATCCAGCACATAAAAATTAAAACCGGCAGCTATATCAAAGCCGACAGCTTCAGATACAGTAACCTCTCACTTGGCGACAGCCTGATAAACATGGTTGGCGACCTGTCAATTTCTGCCGGCGACTGGCAATTCACAGGTGGTGTGAGTGCAAAAATACTCGCGGTTAATTACGACTCGAAAGTTATTCAGCTCGAAGATATTGCTGCACGTATTTCAGCCAGTTCCGCTAATCTGGAAGCTGATGGAAACCTCTCTACAGCGAACGTACCAGCGCAATTTGCATTTGAACTTGATCATGATTTTAATCAATCGCTAGGCTGGCTTACCATCAAACCGATAAAAGTGCTCGATTTAAGCACCGGGGACAACAAACTGAGCTTGCTGTTGACACCGTGGCCTTACCCCTTCGACCTGTTAAGCGGAAGCATTAAGCTGACATCAGATGCTGCATGGTCACATAACAATGATTTCAGACTGACAACCAGGATCAAGCTTGATGATGTTGGCGGCCACTATGGCGAGCTTGTATTTTCGGGGCTCTCTTTTGATCATGAGCTCGAAATTTTGCCAGAATTACATTCAATCCAGACAAGTAAGATCAATCTCAAGCAACTGGATAGCGGCGTCACCTCGAGCAATATCAGCACCAATATCACGCTGCAGACAACAAACACTGGCCCTCAACCGCAACTCATAATTCAAGGCCTGCAGGGCGAAATATTTGACGGCACCTTTTCAGGCGATAATTTTGTGTTTGACTTGAACAGGAGCAAAAACAGTTTCAAGATAAAAGCGACAGATATAGACCTGGCAAAAATCGTTGAAACACAACAACTTGAGGACATCATAGTTACAGGAAGGATCGATGGCACCATCCCTGTAGAGATCAATGATAAAGGCATTTTTATTGAAAATGGCGCATTCATAAATAATGTACGCGCCGGAACAATTCGTTACAACCCCGCTGCTGGAGCCGATCAACTCAAGCAAAACCTCCTCACCGGGTTCGCGCTGGATGCGCTGAAGGATTTTCATTACAGCCACCTGTCCGCTGATGTAAACTTCACCCCGGAAGGTATGCTTACTATCAATCTCCAGCTGAAAGGCACCAGTCCGGAGCTTGATACCAGGCGCCCCGTACATTTAAATATAAATACTGAACAAAACCTGCTTTCGCTACTCAAAAGTTTACGTTTCGCTGAAGGCGTGAGTACAGGCATTGATCAGAAAGTACGCCTTCATTACGAAAAAACCAGGAACAGCAAACAGGCTGAATAAATCATGTACAGACAACTGTTAATACTAGCGATGGGAGCTTTTTTACTGAACTGCTCTCCAACCGTCAAGGTGGAACCACCTGACGAGCCCATCACCATCAATCTCAACGTCAAGATAGAACATGAAATTCGCGTCAAAGTAGATAAAGAACTTGATGACATATTCAGCGAAGACAGTGGACTTTTCTAACGGAGCGCCAACAATGAAAACATTATTAGCATTATTCACAACATGTTTGCTGCTCATAGCGCAGCCCGTATTTGCGATCGATCTGCAATCAGCCAAAGACCAGGGACTGGTAGGCGAAACACCCAGCGGTTACCTGGCAGCAGTAAAATCACCTTCGCCGGAAGTATCTGCACTTATCGAAAGCATTAACGCCAGGCGCAACCAAAAATTCAAGGAAATAGCTGCGCGTAACAATACATCGCTGCAAGCTGTAGAACAGCTTGCCGGCAAGAAAGCCATTGAAAAATCCGCCCCGGGCAATTACGTCAAGGTTGGCGGCAGCTGGCAACAAAAATGACAGTGGCGAGGGAGGAGTGACGAGGGGCGAGGTTTAAATCGCTACAACCAGTTTGGTTTTGGCCACTTGCCACTTGCCACTTATCCCTCGCCACTTTACTGACAGGCCGGGATAAGACGGTAGCCGTTCCCGGCTTGATCAACTAAAACTTATCCGTAACCGCGCCTTCGGATGCCGAGCTAACCAGCCTGGCATACTTGGCTAGAATACCGCGGTTTTCTTTAGGTGCTGGTGCTTTCCATGCAGCCAGGCGCTGATCCAGCTCATCCTGCGAAATATTGAGGCTGAGTTCTTTCTTTTCAGCATCGATGGTAATGCCATCACCATCCTGGATAATTGCAATCGGTCCGCCAACCGCAGCCTCGGGTGTGACGTGACCCACAACAAAACCATGACTACCGCCTGAAAAGCGGCCGTCGGTTATTAACGCGACATCCTTGCCCATGCCCTTGCCCATGATCGCGCCGGTCGGGCTGAGCATTTCCCGCATGCCAGGACCGCCAACAGGGCCTTCATGCCGGATCACGATGACATCGTCTTTAACCACGCTACCATCAAGAATGGCAGCAAGCGCCGATTCTTCCGATTCAAACACACGCGCATTACCGCTGAAGCTCAATCCTTCCTTGCCTGAAATTTTTGCCACGGCACCGGTTGGTGCCAGGTTGCCGTAGAGCACGACAAGATGACTGTCTTTCTTGATTGGATTATCAAGCGGGCGCACGATGTCCTGATCGGCAGGATACGGCTTTACATCAGCCAGGTTCTGCGCCATGGTTTTACCGGTCACTGTCATACAGTTACCGTGCAGCAATCCTGCATCCAGCAGGGTTTTCATCAACGGCTGAATGCCGCCGATCGCTATCAGCTCTGACATTAAATACTTACCGCTGGGTTTCACATCGGCCAGCACCGGCACTTTTGCACCAATACGGGTGAAATCATCCAGTTCGAGTCTGACACCGGCAGTGTGTGCCATCGCCAACAGATGCAGCACTGCGTTTGTGGATCCGCCAAGGGCGATAACGACTGTAATCGCGTTCTCAAATGCTTCACGCGTCATGATGTCGCACGGCTTGATATCGTTCTTTATAAGCTCAAGCACGGCCTCGCCGGCACGATGACAATCATTTTTCTTGGCATCGGAAATCGCTTCCTGTGCCGAACTATTGGGCAGGCTCATGCCCAGTGCCTCGATCGCAGATGCCATTGTATTGGCGGTGTACATACCGCCACAGGAACCCGGGCCCGGAATTGCCGTCTGCTCTACTTCATGCAGCTCTTCATCGCTGACCTTGCCGGCAGCGTGGCCACCAACAGCTTCGAACACTGAAACGATGTCACGGCGCTTCGCGCCCGGCTTGATGGTGCCACCGTAAACAAAGATACCGGGGCGGTTGAGTCGAGCCAGCGCCATCATGCAACCCGGCATGTTCTTGTCGCAGCCACCGATTGCGACGAGGCCATCAAATCCCTGCGCACCGGTGACAGTTTCAATCGAATCTGCAATGACCTCGCGCGATACCAGTGAATAACGCATTCCCGGTGTACCCATGGAGATACCGTCCGATACCGTGATGGTGTTGAAGATCACACTCTTGCCGCCTGCGCCGTCTACACCCTCGCCAGCATCCTCAGCCAGCTTGTTGATATGCATATTGCATGGCGTCACCATACTCCAGGTTGATGCAATACCGACTTGAGGTTTGTTGAAGTCTTCATCTTCAAAGCCTACGGCATGCAGCATGGCACGGCTTGGCGCCTGTGCTACACCATCTACAATTACCGAAGAAAATTTACGTGTTTTATCGTTTGCCATCAGAACTTACCGGAGTAACTATATTTAATCTCTGAATAATTACATGCTGTAATTTCAGAGGCCGAAAAAGAAAAATGCGGTTTTTCCCAAGTATCCCTATTCGGCTCCACTATCAATGAGTTATAAATCATTAAAATGGCAGGGCATCCATGTACTGCGAAAAGCCTGATGAAATCAGAATTTCCAGCCATCTTCGTGCACTTGGCACGGAAAAGATGCGTATATTACAGCAACTTCAGCATTATTCAGAACTTCATATATCAGATGAATGTGCTACCATTTTAAAATACAGTAAGTAATTGAAAAGCTAAGGGATGTGAGCGCCCGATCGAGGCAACTTTTACACTTTGAGGAGCGAGAGGCTTGAAAAAATCGCCAGACATGAGCGAACACGTTGAATGGTTCAGAAACTCGGCGCCATATATTCATGCACACAGAGGCAAAACCGTAGTCGTGCTGTTCGGTGGCGAAGCCGTTGAGAATGAATGTTTTCATCACCTGATCAATGACATCGCCCTGCTCGGCAGCCTGGGAGTACGCCTGGTGCTGGTGCATGGTGCACGTCCGCAAATCGAACGCCAGCTGGAGACACTCAACATCAACACGGAGTTCGTCAACGACCTGCGTATCACCACAACTGATGCCATGCCGGGCGTCGAACAGGCGGCTGGCCAGGTACGAATGATTATCGAATCCAAGCTTTCCATGGGCTTGCCGAACACACCCATGGCGCATGCATCCGTTCGTGTAGTTTCCGGCAACTTCGTCACCGCACAGCCTTTCGGTATTCGAGACGGTGTCGATTACTGCCAGACCGGCAATGTCAGAAATGTTGATGCCGAAGGCATCGAAGAGCAATTAAACCAGAACAATATGGTACTGGCCTCACCCATTGGCTATTCGCAAACAGGAGAAATATTCAACCTGCGCGCCGAAGATGTTGCCACTGATATTGCTATCGCACTGAATGCAGACAAACTGGTTTTTGTCATGGAAACCATTGGTGTAATTAACGGCAAAGGCGAGCTTCTGCATCAACTCAAGCTGCCGCAGGCTGAACAGTGGTTCAAGAACCATGGAAAGGGCAACAAGGAAATTACACAACAGGAAGCGCGTGACACACAAGCGCATCTGGATAATGCCGCACATGCATGCAGGGGTGGTGTTCGTCGTGTACACCTCGTCAGCCGCAACATTGATGGCTCATTATTACTCGAACTGTATACCCGTGATGGTATCGGCACACTGGTGACTGCCGATAATTATGAAGGACTGCGCACAGCAACGATCGATGACATAGGCGGCATACTTGAACTGATCGTGCCACTGGAAGAGCAAGGCGCACTTATGAAGCGCTCTCGTGAACAACTTGAACTCGATATCCATAACTTCACCGTTATCGAGCGTGACGGCATGATCATCGCCTGTGCCGCCTTGTTCTGTTTCGAAAAAGAGAAGGCCTGTGAACTTGCCTGCCTTGCAGTGCATCCTGACTACCAGGAACATGGCCGTGGTAATGAGCTTATGCAACACATCGAATGGCAGGCACGTAAACAGCACATGGAAGAAATGTATACATTAACCACACAAACCATGCACTGGTTCCAGGAACGCGGCTTTACCGAGTCAAGTCCCGAAGGCTTACCAATGAAAAAGAAAGAACTGTATAACTATCAGCGCAAATCAAAAGTGTTACGTAAACACCTGGGCTAGTATCGGGACAAATACTCTATGTCTGTTACACAAAGCACTATCGAAGAGACTGTACATATAGCACTGCATGAAGATGTAGGTGATGGCGATATCACTGCCGAGCTGATTCCCGCCGATGCTGTATCGCTCGCCAATGTTATCAGCCGGCAAGATTGTGTATTTTGCGGCATGGACTGGTTTGAAGAAGTATTCAGGCAAATCGATGACGAAGTATTTGTTGAATGGCATGTCGAGGATGGCGACAGCATTGAAGCCGAAGAAACCATTTGCAGTATCAGCGGACCTTCGCGCTCACTGCTGACCGGTGAACGCACTGCACTCAACTTTGTACAAACATTATCAGCGACTGCAACACTTGCATCCAGGTACGCCGCAGCTGTGGAAGGTACAAATGCCGTCGTACTTGATACACGCAAAACCATTCCCGGCTTACGCGCTGCACAGAAATATGCCGTCACATGCGGCGGCTGCCAGAACCATCGCATGGGATTGTTCGATGCGATCCTGATCAAGGAAAACCACATACTTGCCGCAGGCAACATCCAAACTGCGGTTGAAGAAGCAAGGTTTCACAGCCCCGGCTACCCCGTTGAAATCGAAGTTGAAGGCACTGCACAACTGGAACAAGCGATTAACGCCGGCGTTGATCGCATACTGCTGGATAATTTCACTACAGATGAGATTCGACAGGCAGTTAAACTCAGTAGCGGCAAAATTCCACTCGAAGCTTCGGGTGGCATTACCCTGGAAAACATTCGCGAATACGCCGAAACCGGTGTCGACTTCATATCTACAGGATCACTAACAAAAGATATCAGCGCCATCGACCTGTCGATGCGCTTTTCCATGTAAGCCACAGACAGCCTGTTGTAATGAGCAAGATAAGAATCGGCTACAGATTGGCTATGCTCAGCCTGGTTGTTTCAACAGGCAGCATTCTTACCGTGCTGTTTCAACGCGGCACATTGCCCCCTAAAGGAATCCAGAGCCACATTACACGCTGGTGGCACCGCGGCATTGCAAAAAGTCTCGGTATACCGGTACGTGTTTATGGTGAGCCGCGTAAACAGGCGACCCTGTTTGTCAGCAACCACGTATCACCATTTGATATTGCAGCACTGGGCAGCGTGCTGCCGGTTCGCTTTCTTTCCAAGATAGAAGTTAAACACATGCCATTAATGGGCTGGCTGGCAACACGTGCCGGTACGCTTTATATCGAACGCGGCGGCAGGGAAGCTGCGGTTAAAACAAACGAAGTCATGGCCGAAGCCCTGTCTTTAAAACATAACGTCGTACTATTTGCCGAAGGAACCACTACTGGTGGCAACGTCAAAAGATTTCATAGTCGCTTGATACAAAGCGCAGTTGACAGTGGCGCCTATGTACAACCGGTTGCAATTCGCTATCCTGATCCAGATGGCAACAAGGTACACCCCGCTGCGTTGTTCATCGATGATATGAGTTTTGCAGATTCGAGCAAGCGCATGCTCGCAGCAAGGCAACTGGAAGTGGAAATGTTCTTTGGTGAAGCCGTGAGTGCTAAAAACAAAAGCCGCGATGAACTTGCAAGGTATGCTGAAGCAGAAGTCCGCAGGTTTTTACAAGACTAGTTCCTGAGGCTTGTTACTCGTGTCATAAAAAAGCCCAGCGCTGCAGCAACCACGATAGCCGGGCCTGCCGGCAGGTCCTGATAGAAAGAAGCACCCAGGCCAATCACGACAGCAGCCACGGCAATGAATGTGGACAATATGACCATCTGTACCGGCGTGTTTGAAAATGCACGCGCACTAGCTGCAGGAATAATCAGCAATGCAGTTATCAGCAGAATACCAACCACCTTTATTGCAGCTGCAATGACCATGGCCAGCAGCAACATAAAGACGAAGCGTACCAACGAAACGTTAATACCATCGGTACGCGCCATGTCCTCATTGACAGAAACTGATATCAATGCCCGCCACAGCCACGCGAACACCGATAAAATAAAAACCGACCCAACATACATCCACACAACCTCTGTTTGATTAACCGCGAGAATGTCACCGAACAGGTACGCCATCAGATCTATACCTGGCACGCGCGCCTGGATCAGTGAGAAAACAATCAAACCCAGCGCGAGCGCACTGTGTGACAGTATGCCCAGCAAAGTATCCACAGACAGCTCTCTTCTCTGCTCCAGCCAGAACAGCAACGCCGCCAGCACTGCACCGATAAACACTACCCCCAGGATAGGAACCAGTTCGGCAGATACCGCAAGCGCTACGCCCAGCAACGAGGAATGTGCCAGTGTATCGCCAAAGTAAGCCATGCGCCGCCAAACCACAACACAACCAAGAGGCCCGGCAACAAGAGCCACCGCAATACCTGCAAGCAGTGCATTTATGATGAAGTCATCTATCATGCGAGCCAGCCTCATGCTCATGGTTCAGCGGAATCACATTACCGTGGGCATCGTGCGCATGATCATGTTGATGTGAATACGGCGCAAGGCCTTCCATTGCCTGGCCGAATATTTTCAGGTACTCCGGGTGCGCACTGACATCATCAGGATGCCCGGTACAGCAAATATGTGTATTCAGACAGACCACCTGGTCAGTTGATGCCATTACCAGGTGCAGATCATGCGATACCATGAGCACACCGCATGCATGCCGGTCTCGAATATGCTTGATGGTCTGATACAGCGCCTGCTGCCCGATAATATCGATACCCTGCGCCGGTTCATCCAGCACCAGTAAATCCGGCTGCTTCAGTAATGCGCGTGCCAGAAGCACGCGCTGAAATTCACCACCCGACAATGTCTGTACTGCCGATTTGAGCAGATGTGACATCTGTACTTCTTCAAGCACCCTGATTAATTGCGCTTCGTCGAAGCGGCCGACAGTCAGCAGAAAGTCACGAACCCGCAAGGGCAATACCGGGTCGATATGCAATTTTTGCGGTACGTAACCGATTTTTATACCAGGCTTGCGGTAGACCTCGCCAGAGGTCGCTTTTTTCAGTCCCAGGAGGATGCGCACGAGGCTGGTTTTTCCTGCACCGTTGGGACCGATCAGGGTAACGATCTCGTTGCCATGCAGCTGCAGCGACACCGCATCGAGAACCTGGTGGCCCCGGATGGTATAGCCCAGGTTTGAAGCTGATAGCAGCACTTCATTGCCAGCATCACTGTTCATTTATGCTCCTGCAGCGGCTGCACAAACCGGTGACTTCTACTGAAGCGTGCTTGATCGCAAAGTCGAAATCACCCGCCTGTTGCCTGAGCTGATCGATTACGCCCCCGCTATGCACTTCCTGGGTGTGGCCACAGTGGCTGCACACCAGGAATACAGCAGCATGTGGATGCTGCGGATGCGCGCAGGCCAGATAGGTATTGTTGGTCGCCAGGCGGTGCACCAGGCCCTGCTCGAGTAAAAAATCCAGTGCACGATAAACCGTTGGCGGCGCCGCTGAGCGGCCGGACTCGCGCAGCTCGTCGAGCAGGTGATAGGCACCTACCGGCTGTTCGGCCTTACAGACAAGCTCCAGCACCTGCTTGCGCAATTGGGTGAAACGCAGGTTACGCTTGTCACACAGCGCCTCTGCCTGATCAAGAAAATTTGCGACCTGCTCGGATGAGGGCAGGGTACAGCTGGCGATGTCGGAGTGTGAACAATGCTCGGTCATAGTCGCTCTGCTCGGTCAGCACATGGATGGTGCGAAATAATGTTATATTATAACATAACAAAATCTCACCACCCTCTATTGCCATGCGCACCACACTCATTCTCTGCACCCTGCTCATTGTTGCATTTCCACTGCAGGCGCAAACTTCAAGCGAAGACTTCAACGTCGCTGTCACTGTAAAACCCGTGCACTCGCTTGTTGCAGGCATCATGAAAGGCGCTGGCGAGCCCTCGCTGATCATGAACACCGGTGCATCCCCGCACCACTACAGCCTGCGCCCCTCGGAACGTCGCGCTCTCGCCAGGGCATCGCTGATTTTCTGGGTAGGGCCTGAACTTGAAACGTTCATGCCACGCATACTGGACAGCCTCGATCCCGCGAGCACGAATGTTGCCCTGATTGAGGCAAAAGGCCTGCTTCGTTTACCCGCCAGAACTGTACATCAGCACCCAAAAGCACAATCGCGTACTGACCCGCATATCTGGTTATCTGCAGACAACGCACACGTCATGGTGGATGCCATTGCCAATGAACTCATCAGCCTGGATACAGCGCATGCGCACATCTACGAGGCCAACCGAAAACGCTTGCACCAGCACATCAGCGAAACCGATGGTCAGATTCAGCGCAAACTGTCGGGCAAGACATCCGCCTTTCTCAGCTACCATGACGCTTACCAGTATTTTGAAAAAGCCTATGGCCTGAACAATTCCGGCTTTGTCAGCAGCGGCGAAGAAATCAGCCCCAGTGCGAAATATGTTCGTGAATTACGCAACAAAATCCAGCAACAACAACTACACTGTCTGTTTTATGAAGCACCAAACCGCCCTGCCCTGGTCGATACATTGACGCACGGCCTTGGGGTTGAGGTACTGGAACTCGATGCGATGGGTACTCGCTATGAGCCGGGCGAAGACACCTGGTTTAAAATCATGACCAAACTGGCCGAGAGCTATTATTCCTGCCTGTAAACTTGCTAAAATTTGCAGTATTGCAGTCTTTATAAATTTAATAGGGACATTTCAATTTCATGGTTCACCAGCAACAACTCCGATTCCCCACCCGGGGACGCGGCACTTTTGACATCAGCCAGCAAGTTGATGAAGTTATCCATGACTCCGGCATAAAACAGGGTATCTGCCAGATATTCGTTCACCACACCAGTGCCTCATTGATATTGTGTGAGAATGCTGACCCGACAGTACGCACGGACCTCGAAACGTTTATGAAAAAAATTATCCCCGATGGTGACAGCATGTTTCAGCACACCGATGAAGGTCCGGATGATATGCCGGCGCACGTTCGAACCGTGCTCACGCAAAGCTCGTTGTCTATACCTGTTGAAGGTGGCAGAGACACACTTGGTACGTGGCAGGGCATCTATTTATGGGAGCACCGCACACATCCGCATAATCGCAAGATAACAGTTACAGTGATGGGAGAATAATGGTTTACCAGGACACAATTGAACTATCTGATCGCGGCAAGGGCGCATATGAAATCACCGACCTTGTAGAAGGTTTCATCAAGGAATCCAGCATTCGCATAGGCACCTGCCAGTTGTTTATTCAAAGCAGCAGCGCCTCATTGCTCATCGGCGATATCGCAGATGAGTCCACGAAAAACGAGACCGCTGCATTCATGGCACAGCTTGCACCCAGCAGCGACAATATTGATAACAAAATCAATGCCAGTATGGATGCCATCCCTGAAAACATGCGCTATGCACTTGCCCGGACCAGCATCAGCATACCAATAAGCAACGGCAAACCAGCCATCGGCGTGTGGCAGGGAATCTTTTTATGGGAGCAAAGTTCGCACGCGGCTGAACGTAAATTGACGATTACCGTGACCGGTGAATAAATAAATATTACCGCAGAGGCGCAGAGGCGCTGAGAAAATAATTACTGTTTTCTTTACCTAAGGGAGAGATTTCGCATACCTCGGGAGATCTCTTTTTTCGGGTGAGATGTAAATATATAACTTCTCAGCGTCTCTGCGCCTCTGCGGTAAATATTCTTTCCCTAAATTCTGTTCCTGGAGAGTGGCCTGGATGAAATGCAATGGGATCTGGGGTGGGAATTAAATTATTGCAAGACTATTGTTGATTATGATTACATGGACAGTTATTGTTCTAGACGACGCAAACAGAGAGCGATCCAATGAGAAACCTGGTATTTATTACAACTGCACTTATTTTATTGTCTGGCTGTTCTGATATCAGAACAGAGTCATCTGATGTAGCACATGTAGACTATGTCAATAGAGTCTACTATGTGGCACAACAATCGGCCATCAACGCAGGCTGCTACGATCTCGATGATGCATCAAAAGAACAGGAAACATGCATCAAAAAAGAAATAGATAATACGGTACAATCCCGAAGTAAAAGCCAGTTTAATCGTTCGTTGAAAACCGTGAACCAGCTAGAAGAAGAAGGAATAGTGGCAAAGACAGATAATGGTATGAGTTGGTACTTTATTATTGCCGAGGAAACAAATTAAACAGCGTTTCTTATCTTGCCTGCCTTGAAGGCCCCAATATTCAACGCAATTTCATCCAGCAAACGCTGACGTGACTCGCGACTGGCCCATGCAATGTGCGGTGTGATGATCAGGTTCGGCACATCGGCTTTAAGGATTGGATAGCCTGCAGGCGGTGGTTCTTTTTCCAGTACATCCAGGCCTGCCCCGCCTATTTGCTGTATTTTCAGAGCATCAAGCAGTGCATCCTCATCGACCAGGCCACCGCGAGCGGTATTGATCAGCACCGCGCCCCTGTTCATCAAAGCCAGTTCATCCGCGCCAATCATTCCCCTGGTTTCTTCAGTCAATGGGCAATGCAGTGACAGCACATCAACCTGGGGCAGTAGATCATGCAATGCAACACGTCCCGGTCTTTCATCCTGCATATTACGCCTGGCTAGCAGCACCTCCATGCCAAAGGCCTCTGCAATACCGGCCACTGCCTTGCCCAGGTGGCCATAACCAACAATACCGATGGTTTTACCGGCAAGCTCGCGAATCGGGTAATCAAGTAAACAAAAGAATCTACTTCTGCTCCAGTCGCCATCTTTAACGGCCGAGGTGTATTCATTGAAATGTGTGGTAAGAGTCAGTAGCAATGTAAATACATGCTGCACGACTGAAGGCGTGGCATAACCATCCACATTGCACACGGCTATGTTGTTTCTGGCGGCAGCCTCCAGGTCGATGTTATTGGTGCCGGTTGCAGCGATGCAAACGAGCTTCAGATCTTGCGCCCTGGAAAGGTGCTCGTCTGTCAGCACCACTTTATTACTGACAACGACATTAACCCTGGACAATACTTCATGCAGCTCTTCATCCCTGACCAGGCCATGCCACTGCCAGTTATCCACTGCGGCAGTCAGTTTCGACAGATCAAGATCGTCCCGATCAACCGAGTCAAGATCGAGAAATGCTGCAGATTGAATGTTGGATTCAAACATTCAGCAATCACTAATCAACCGGTTCCATTTCAAAATCGGATTTTGCCGCGTTGCACTCGGGACATTCCCAGTCATCAGGCACATCTTCCCATGCCGTGCCGGCAGCAATACCATGTTCAGGATCGCCCAGTTCCTCATCGTAAATAAAGCCACACACAATGCAGACCCATTTTTTGTACACCATTTGCATTTCCCATTGTTTGAAAGATGCGTTATTGTACACATCAAAATAATCTATAAAACACAGGAACGGCAGATAATTTCAGATCTGTTCCCGAGACTAAAATCTAACGATTATAAAATACGCTTGCCATCCCTGCATTCAGGAATAAACTGTAACCCGTGACTGAATCTCAAACACCTGTAGTACTCTGTTTTTCCGGACTCGACCCTTCGGGCGGTGCGGGCATCCTTGCTGATATCGAGTCCATTAGCAGCCAGGGCGCACTTTGCGCACCCATTATAACGGCGGCAACAGTACAGGACACGCAGGACGTCATGTCCTTCGCACCCATGCCGCCAGACCTGCTCATCGAACAGGCCAGGGCTGTACTGGAAGATATGCCGGTCAGTGTAATCAAAATAGGCATGGTCGGCAGCACCGAGATCGCCGAAGCCATACATTCCATCCTGGTTGATTACCCTTCGATAAAGGTTGTCTACGACCCGGTATTCAGTACAGAAAAAGACGGCGCCCTGAGCACACCTGGCCTGGTTGAAAGTGCGCGCAGCCTGTTACTGCCTTTGACAACCGTGCTTACGCCAAATATTTTTGAAGCCCATGTGCTTGCGCCGGGCTCTGATACGCCGGCCGCTGCTGCCGTAGCTCTGCTGGAAACAAATTGCCAGTATGTATTGCTGACTGGCACACATGGTAAAACACAGAACGTGGTCCACACATTGTTCAGCAATCATCGCGAACTGACACGGTATAGTTACGAGCGACTGCCCCACAAATACCATGGTTCTGGCTGCACCCTTGCTGCCAGCCTGGCCGCAATGATGACCATTGAACCGGAAATTGAAAATGCCGTGCACCAGGCACTCGACTACACGCATAAAACTCTTGTTCACGGCAAGCGCATCGGCATGGGCCAGTACCATCCTGACCGCTTCTTCTGGACAAAGCAAAAAAGCAAGTGACCCCGGCAATACTGCGTGGTCTGTATGCGATCACCGATGAAAACCTGATTCCCGAAGCCAGATTTATTGCGACCATTAAGCAGGCACTCCAGGGCGGCACGTCAATTATTCAGTACCGGGATAAATCCGCTAACGAGACAAAGCGGCTTGAACAGGCTTCGGCATTACGCAGCTTATGCAATCAGTTTAAGGCAACCTTGATCATTAATGATGATATAGCACTGGCACAGGCTGTTGCTGCACACGGTGTGCATCTTGGTGAAGATGATGTAACAATCGAGCAGGCCAGGCTGATGCTGGGCGATGAGGCCATCATTGGTATCTCATGCTACAACCAGTTGCAACGAGCGCACGAAGCTCAGGCGGCCGGGGCTGACTATGTCGCTTTCGGCACCATGTTTACATCGCCCACCAAGCCGAACGCACGTTCGGCAAGTTGCGAGCTGATCAGCGAAGCAAAATCACAGCTCGAAATACCTGTTTGCGCAATCGGCGGCATCGGCAAGTCAAATGTAGCGCGTGTCATTGATTCCGGCGCCGACATGACAGCCCTTATCAGCGGCCTGTTTTCTGCAGGGAATATTTGTTTCACTGCTGAACACATATCGAGACTATTCGATTAATGCTGGTACAATCCAGCAAACCACCCCACTACCAGCACGACGCGGAATGAAGATAAAGGCGAGCCAGATATTTGAAACATTTCAGGCGCAGGGCATACTCGAAGAAATAATCGGGCCTGATAGTGACATCACCAGCATTGCCCCTGTTGAGAACAGCAGCCCCGGCTCGCTGATATTTGTCGACAGCCCCGAGTTTGCACAACATGTAATCAAGTCAAAACCTGCAGCCCTCGTTACCCATGTCAAAATGGTCGAGAGTTTTTCATCGTTAACGTCCACTTCAATCCTGACCAGTAAAAATGTTCGGCTGGCACAGGCACTGATACGCCAGGCCTATGCTGATCATGATCACCGCGACATTGAATGGCCTGCAATTCATCCCTCGGCAACGATCCACGAAACTGCCAGTATTGCTGAAGATGTGATTATCGGGCCAGGCGTTGTAATCGGTCGTAATGTAAAGGTTGGTAATGGCAGCATCATCAAGGCCAATAGTGTGCTGGAGCAGGATGTTGTTATCGGCGAAGACTGCATCGTGCACCCCAATGTTGTTGTTTCATATGCATGCGAGCTGGGTAATCGCGTTATATTGAAATCCGGTTGCGTCATCGGCATGGAAGGTTTTGGTTTTGCACAGGATGAAAAAGGCCATAGTCATCGCATCCCGCAGACCGGAAGGGTCGTGATTGAAGACGACGTTATGATTGGCTCTAACTGCAATATTGACCGTGCTGCCTGGAGTGAAACCCGCATCCGTGCCGGCTGCAAGTTTGATGCGCTGTGTCATATCGCGCACAATGCCGATATAGGCGAAGACTGCATCATTGTCGCGCAAACCGGTGTTGCCGGTTCCAGCACGCTCGGTCAACGGGTGGTAGTCAGTGGCCAGTGTGCCATTACCGATCACGTGAAAATTACCGACGATGTCACCCTGGTGCAACGCGCTGGCGTGATCAACAACATCGATGAGCCGGGCGTGTACGCAGGCACGCCGATCCAGCCGGTTAAAGACTATTTCAGAAATTCGGCTGTGGCACATAAGCTGGTTGAGCTACGCAAGCAAGTGCGCCAGCTGGAAAAACAGGTTGCAGAGTTAAGCAAAGAACAATAAGGAATAATAACAATGATACTGCCCGCCAGAAGCCTTCTCTGTGTTGCATTAACAGCCCTGAGTGGATTACAGCCCGCCTACAGCGACACAGCCATTATCCGCACCGTCGAGTCAAAGAACTACAATGATGTTCTGCAACTGTTTAACGAGATTGGCTATACCGCTGAACAATGGCAGGCCGGTATCCGTGAAATACCACGTATAGAACTCACGAATATTCCGCAACGCTGGCAGAAAGTCACCCAGACCATTCCAGTCAGCGACAAGAAAAACATATTCTTCCGCCTCACCGGCTCGGGCATATTGCAGGCCAACGAAAAAATCATGAGTGAAAGAGAACACCTGCTGAATGCCCTCAATAATAATGACACTCAGGAAAATGAATGGTTGGCAGCACTGGCTGTTAAGTACAAGGTCATCAAGCAGGAATCCGATAAGCTGGACAACAAGGCCCTGATCGAACTGAAGAAGCGTGTCGACATCGTACCGCCTTCACTGGCACTGGCACAGGCTGCGGAAGAAAGCGGCTGGGGCACATCACGTTTCGCCATCAAGGGCAACTCATTGTTCGGCCAATGGGACTTCAGCGGTAAAGGTATAAAACCAAAAGAGCAACGCGCAGAACTCGGTAACTATGGCATCGCAGCATTCGAGACACCACAGGACTCGATTGAAGCCTACATGCTGAATCTGAACACACACCGCGCCTATGAACGCATGCGCCAAAAACGCGCCGTGGCCCGCCAGCAAAACAAACAGCCGACCGGCTGGGAACTGGCAAAGACGCTGGATAAATACTCCGAACGCGGTGTTGAATACGTAAAAAGCCTGCATTCCATCATGAGTTACAACAAGCTGAATGATGCCGACCAGGCTTACTTATGGGACAAGGGTAAAATTGTCGTTTCGCCAGCGCCTTAAATACAGGGGCTAGGGACTAGGAACTAGGGACTAGGGACTGGAAACTTAAAGTAGGGTGGATTAGGCGACAGCCGTAATCCACCGCTATGAGTTCAAAGACGGTGCAATACGCTTCGCTATTGCACCCTGCCGATATACAGTGATTCAACCTTGCCACTCGTTCCTCGCCCCTCTTTCCTCTGCGCAGCACGTAGGCCTGCATAAGCGAAGCGTTGCAGGCGAATAAAAAGCCGGGAACGGCAAAGCCTTATCCCGGCCTACAACTCATCACCCAGTGTCATCTCGACCGAAGGGAGAGATCTCCCAGGTCTTCGCGACCATCCGGAGATTTATTACGGGCATCCTGCCCTTCACCCTTTGGGCAAGCTTTGCT
>CAZRKQ010000235.1:0-13121 GCA_964600755.1 uncultured Thiotrichaceae bacterium | reverse complement strand
TCAGCTGTTTGCACAGCCCGTTTTGCGGGGGAGGTAATGACAAAATCCGGCACCAGCCCGTTTTCGAACATCCATTTTCCGACCTGTATGGAAGCGTTTCTGCCGCGTTTTTTCAGGGGGCGATCAAAATCATCGGCATCTGTGCTCCAGTCAGATTTACCATGCCTCAGTAGAATTAGTGTTCGTGGCATATGTCATCCAGTAGTATTTAGAAAAAGGGCATACCAAATACTATACGATAAAGTTCGGCATCTTTGGTGAATTGCACACCAAATCCAAGCCGGGGATTATCGGGCAGCCAGAAATATTCCGGCAAACTGAAAGTAAAACCTATTTCGTTCTTGTTTTCCAGCGAAATTGGATTATCGAGAGCATCCACCAGAACAAGGTCTTTCAGATAATAGTAATTGATATAGTAAATACTGATATCGAAGAATGATCCAAGAACAGTAAAATCGGAGGGAATGTTGTAGTCCAGGCCTGTTTCAAACACTGCGAAATTTGAATTGCCGCCTACTTCAAGATTCTTCTGATCAGCATAAAGAAACCTGTTGCCCAGAGTCAGTCTGTGTCTATCAAAATCGAAAGCGGCAAAACTCTTGGCGCCGGCACCGAGCACCCTGATGTTTTCGTTATTGACGAAATCCCTGGCAACACCCAGGTCGAAAAATGGAATTACATGCCAGTTTCGTAATACTGGATAATGGTATTCGATACCAGGTATTAAACTGACGGTACCCACGTTGTCAAGAGTGGGAATTTCCCCATCGATTATTATTGTGTCAAGATTTGCAACTCCTATAGTCACCGGATATGTTATGACCCATCCCGGGTCATTGCTAGTCATTGGCCGTAAGGTGGTAGAAAGGGGCACCCTGAGTATAAAAACTTCACCGCCACCTGAGGTATAAAAACCCGTGCCGAGATAATTGCTAAATGCAAAATTGATAAGCTCGGCTTTAGACTGATCCAGGCTATGTACATTAGTAGCCAGGATGGCATTGCTAAGTATAACGGCCAGTAATAATTGCCGCATTAATGCGCGGAATGAACAAGTCGCGTTATTATTACTGTGCGAATCAACTTGTCGAAATGGCAGGTACATTGTAAAAATGCGGCAATCAAATTGGCGAATTGTGTCAGTATCTACATAATCTCACAAGACCCAGGCGAAATGCGGGAATTATGCATCGACTTATTTTATCAGTACGGCAGAAAACAGACGTTTCTGTCCTGTTTTATTTACGTAAATGCCTGCTCACGCTCGTTATATTTGCATCACAGTCACTAACCGCCAGCCAATACAGCCCGCCAGGATTGTATGATATCGATCACCTGACACTGGATAATGGCCTTGATGTCATATTCAAACACAGGCCCGGCGCACATACCCTGTCAGTGCGGCTCTGGGTCGGCGTAGGCATGCAGGATTTTGAATGTGAACACCAGGAAACACCTCATTTTCTTGAACATCTGCTTTTTACAGGTACATCAAATTACTCGGAAGCAGAGCTGGAGCACCTGGTCGCAGATCACGGCGGCAGCTGGAATGCGTATACCGGTAATGAAGAGACGGTATATGAGATGAACATATACAGCCGCTTCCCCGATTTTGCCATCAATATACTCTACGAGATTCTGACTGACTCCATCATTTCTGAAGAAAATGTCGAAACATCACGAGACATCATTCACCGGGAAGTCGGTGGTAAACCCTCAAAAGTTCGGCGATGGTTCAGATTGCGCGGTTTTGGTGTCAACGGAACTGAAAAAGCTGTAATGAAGCTACTGCCGGGTGTCGATTATGTCTGCGAAGGTCTGAGAACAGCTGACCATATCACCCGACAGGACATACTCGACACCTACAGCCATTATTACGTGCCCGAGAATATGGCGTTAATCGTTGTCGGCGACTTTGAGCGTACGTCAATGCTGGATCTGATCAAGCAGACATTTGGAAAGATTCCGCTGACGCCTTCACCTGAACGCGAACTGCCTGCACCCGGGATAGCCGAAGATTATGATCAGGAAACAGGCACGCTTTCTCCTTTACTCAGTAACGATGCCGTCATTGGCATTTTATATGGCATCCCCGGCTTCTGGTCAGATGATATTTTTCCATTGATGATTATTCAACATTACCTGGACTTTCGGCTCAGTGAGGAAATACGCATTAAACGCGGTCTGTCCTATTCGCCAGGTGTATGGCGTGAAACTCTAAGCAAATTTGGCCTGTTTAGTATATATGCGGATGTCAACCTGGATGATATCGATGAAGCTATGGATATCATTGAAACTGAGATCATAAAGCTGGTTGAAGAAAGCATGGATAGCGAACTGCTCGAAAAATCCAAGATGAAAATTTTATTGCAGAATGTGCAGGGCTATGAATCGAACTCCCAGTTCGCGGACTACTATGCTTCTGATTATGTCTATTTCAAGGAGAAAGGTTATTTTGAAGACATTGAAGCCAAAATCGAGGCTGTTACCGCAGATGATATCGCTCGTGTGGCAAAAGAATATCTGTCGTTGGAAAAAGGCATTGTAATATATGAAATACCAACACTGACAACCACCCAGTTTTATATTCTGATGACTGTGCTGATTGTATTGATACTAACGTTTTCTCTATATCTTTACCTGAAAGCGCATTCACGAATCAGAAAGTCGAAATTATGAATAATCACCATCTCATTAAATTTGCCTGTCTGATCAGTTGCTGCCTTTTTATTATTTCATGCAGCAGTTCAGAGCAGGCAAAGACTGAGGATTTACTCGATCGAATTATCAAAAACAATGAGCTTGTCGTTTTAACAACAAACCAGCCGACGACCTATTACATTGATCGAGAAGATAATCCTACTGGTCCAGAATATGATATGACCAGTTCTTTTGCACAAGCGCTGGGTGTTGAAACGAGGTATATCGAATTCGATTCAACTGAAGCCGTGATAGAAGCATTACGCAAAGGTGAGGGTGATATTGCAGCAGCAGGTCTCACCATTACCAGCGAGAGAGAAGCGGAATTTGATTTCGGGCCGGCCTACATGGACATCAGTGAATACCTGGTGTGTCACCGCGATGCGGCATTTATCGACACTATTGACGAGCTGAAAGGGCTTGAAATAGTCATTCCTGCTGCAACCAGCTATGCAGACACCTTATATAAAGAATACCCGGGCATCGACTGGAGCCAGAGTGACAGACTGGTTACGCCGAACCTGCTGGAAAAAGTCCGTTCCAAAGAGATCGAGTGCACGATCAGCGATTCAACGATCTTCGATATCAACCGGCGTTACTACCCGGAAATCGCAGTAAAGTTCACCTTGCATAAAGGCTCGCAGCTTGCCTGGATGTATGCAAAAAACAACCCGCGCCTGGATAGCGCAATAATAAAGTGGTTCACTGAATATCAAGACAGCGGTGAATATGCGCAGAAAATTGAAAAATATTATGGCCATATAGATGTCTTCGATTATGTCGATGTTCAGAAATTCAAACGCAGAATAAAGAGTAGACTGCCTAAATATAAAGACATGTTTATAAAAGCAGCAAAGGAGAATAATATTTCACCCGCCTTGCTTGCAGCACAAAGCTACCAGGAATCTCACTGGAACCCAAAGGCCAAAAGCCCGACGGGTGTGCGCGGTATCATGATGCTGACGCAGCCAGTAGCCAAATCACTTGGTGTAACCAGTCGACTTGATGCCAAACAAAACATCTTCGCTGGGGCGAAATACCACGCAAAAATGAAAAATATGTTTGATGAGAATGTGGCAGAACCTGATCGCAGCTGGATGGCGTTGGCGGCTTACAATGTCGGCAGGGGCCACTTTCGCGACGCACAAGGGCTGGCAAAAAAACTCGGCAAGAATCCCAACTTGTGGATAGATATGAAAGAAGTGCTGCCGCTGCTCAGCGAGAAGAAATACTACAAGGACCTAACTTACGGTTATGCCAGGGGGAATGAACCGGTGCAGTATGTCACCAGGATTCGTGATTATGACGACATACTGATACAGCATTTCACTGAACATGCACCTGGAGTCAAGGATTGAAAAGAGCAGGTAAAAAATCCTTTATGATGTTTAACTAAAAGGTGCTGTTGATTACCCTATAGGTATCAACTAGTCCATTATTGGTATCATCTAATGTAAATCCGTAAGGTGAGTCAAAGCTAACATAACGTCCATCTGGGCTGATTCTTGCATTATTGCTGTTATCATCGCTAGTCAGGCTTACTCTTCTGATATCATCTATGGCTGATTCATCGCTGACAAAAATATTGAACTTATTTACAACTCCGCCATCGAGATTAGTTGCCTGGGATTCAAATGCTATATAGCGTCCATCATAACTTATTGAGGGATTTTCGCTATCATCGTTTGCATTACCACCAGTAGTGACAGTGACACGTGTGGCCGGATTTACTGTATCACTCAAGAATATATCGATCCTGCCAGCAACGCCTCCATCAATATCTGTGGCAGGTGATTCAAAGACCACATATTGACCATCGCCACTTATATCAGGATTGTTGCTTGAATCATTTGCACTGTTGGTTGATGTGGAGTTCATGCTTATTAGCACTGTAGTACCACTAGAATTTCGGTCACGCAGAAACACGTCATTTAAATTATTACTATCTGTATCCAGATTGTTTGCGCTGGAAACAAATGTAATCCGCTGACCATCGTCACTGACAGATGGGTCTGAGCTATTACCGTTCCCTGAAACTTCCGAACTGTTTACGCTTATTAATTCAACTGTATCCGGGTCTGATGTATCAACCAGGTAAACGTGTCTGAAACCGCTACCGCCCAGATTGGTTGCATTAGAGTCGAAGACAACGAATTTGCCATCTGCACTGATGTCAGGATTATTGCTGTTCCCATTTCCAGCTGTTTGTGTCGAATTGCGGCTTATCATTACTATAGAACCGTCTGTCATATCTTTAATATAAATCTGAGAAAACCCACCGCTTGCGATAATATCCAGGTTTGTTGATGTTGATTCAAATACAACATAACGACCATCATCACTTACTCTTGGAGAAGAGCTGTTATTGTTGGCTTCAAGACCAGCAGTGTCACTACTTGCCAGTAGCACTTCACCGGTTAACGTATCTTTACGATAAATATGGTTTCTATTGAAGGTGGTTGCAACAGTGACCAGGTTAGTTGCTTCAGATTCAAAAACTACGTATCTGCCTGTACCATCTATGGCCGACTTGGCGCTAATGTCATTGCCGACAACGCCGTTGATGTCTTTGGAAACCAGTTCAGTTGCCTGACTGACAGTAAAACTCCAGACATAATCACTGGCCAACGGCATGTTGCCAGCTGCATCCTCTACAGTCGAACTGACCGTGGCCCTGTATTCAGTGCCTGATACCAGGTCAGTTACAGGATCCAGGATTGCTGTTCTGCTCAACGGATCATAGCTAACAGTAGCGGCTTGTTGGGCGCCGCCTACCTCGGTAAGTGTGAACGATGAATCGTCGATGCTATTCTCGTTCATGTCAATTCCGAAGTACGCTGCCACGATCGTACCTGTAAGGGCGTTATCTGAACCTTGTGTTGGGAATACCGACGCTACCGGTGCAGGCACGGCAGTTCCGCTTGATGAACCACAATTACAACCAGGCTGCACGAGACTGATGAAACCGATCATCAATACAAATGCTATCAATGACCAGCGGTTTCGATCTGATGATTTTACCTGTGACATACACAACTCCTGATGCCGAAAAAATAAGCAGAACTATCTTACCTATTCTAGTGTTAAATGATTGATATTGAAACAATATCATCTGCGTGGATTAATTGCCTTTATGCCAATAATATTTATCTGGGAAAGCCATATTCGTTCATACCAGGACTCAGCGTTTACCACGTTGTACTGCGCCTTGTGCGCATATAAACTTCAGCTCAAACGATCAATAAGAGAATAGTAATGAAACACTTGCTAACGGCTTTGATTATCTGTTTATTTTCACCACTGGTGCTGTCAGCAGACGTGGATCCGCGTGAGCTGATCCAGAAAGCCATGGACCACTGGCGCGGCACTTCATCCTACTCGGAAATGTCAATGACCATCCATCGTCCTGACTGGGAACGCAGCATGTCGATGCGTTCCTGGACCAAGGGCGAAAAAACCTCGCTGGTACGTGTGACTGAACCGAAAAAGGATGCCGGCAACGGCACCTTGCTCAAGGACAACAACATGTGGACATTCGCGCCCAAGGTCAACCGTATTATCAAGGTACCGTCGTCGATGATGAGCCAGAGCTGGATGGGCAGCGATTTCTCTAACAAGGACATCAGCAAATCAACTGACATCATTGACCAGTACAACCATAGTTTGCTCGAAAAACGTAAACAGGATGGCCACGCGGTATACGTGATCGAATCAATACCGCATGAAGAAGCCGCGGTGGTCTGGGGCAAGGAAGTGCTGACCATACGCGATGACTATGTCTTGCTGGAACAGCAGTTCTGGGACCAGGACGGTATACTCGTGAAAACCATGAAGGCACTGGAAATAAAAGAGCTTGGCGGGCGCTCGGTGGCAAGTGTTATACGCATGGGCAAGCAGGATACGCCTGATGAGTGGACCCAGATGTCCGTGCAGGATGTACAGTTCGATGTGTCACATCCGGACAGCCTGTTCACCCTGTCCAACCTGAGAAATCCCCGGCAGTGACCATAACCCTGCGCATGGCGTGGCGCAACCTGTGGCGTCATAAACGCCGCACCTGGCTTACCGTCGGTGCAATGATTTTCTCCAACCTGATCCTGGTGTTTTCGATATCTTTGCAGCTTGGCAGCTACCGCATGATGATCGACAACACGCTGAAATCTTATACCGGCCACATGCAGATCCAGCACCAAGGCTATAATGAAGAACCAAAAATGCGCAGCAGTATTGACGCAATCATTCCGCTGGCTAACGATGTGCGCAGTCTACTTGACAGCGAAACCGTCGCGGCACGTGGCGTAGCCTTTGCCATGACATCGAGTGAAGAGCGTTCCTATGGATTACAGATCATTGGTGTTGAACCCGAATACGAACCCAATGTTTCCACTTTGCCGGGCCTGATCAACGAGGGTAATTACTTTACTGAGATCAACGCGGAAGAAATCGTCATTGGCAGCGTACTCGCGCGCAACCTGCGAGTTGGTGTCGGTGACGAACTCACCCTGCTTGGCGGCGGCCATGACGGCTCATTCGCCGCCGGCATCGCCATCGTTACCGGTATCTTTGAATCTGGCATCGCTGAAATTGATCGAAGCATGGCGCAGTTGCCCATTGGCTATTTTCAGAACCTGTTCGGCATGGATGACAGAGGCCATAACATCGTGATCAACGCATCTGATCTGTCACAGGTTTCGGTAATACAGCAATCCATTATGAAAATGCTGACAAGTGATGACAAGCTAGTTGTGCTCGACTGGGAGCAGCTGCAGCCCGGTCTCAAGCAGGCCATCCAGGCGGATTTTACCAGCGCCTGGTTTATGTACGGGGTGCTCATTGTGCTGGTTGCCTTCAGTGTGCTCAATACGCAATTGATGTCCGTACTGGAACGCACCCGCGAGTTCGGTGTGATGATGGCACTGGGTGTTAAACCGGCCCGCCTTGGCAGCCTGGTGATAACCGAAACAGTGGTCATGTCAGGCCTCGGCCTGGCTATCGGTGCGGTTCTTGGCATCGCGATGACCTGGTACCTCAGTATCGTCGGCTTCTCCTACCCGGGCATGGAAGAAATGGCAGTGCGCTTCAACCTGCCAGATCGCATGTATCCCAGCCTGTCACTGGTATCGATAATGCTAGGTCCGAGTATCGTGTTCCTGTTCAGTTTACTGGCTTCAATTTATCCAGCACTGAGACTGTTCTTCCTGCAGCCCGTCGCTGCCATGAGGGCGGTATGAACAGGTTGCCAATTAAAGCAATGTTCATGCTGGCCTGGCGCAACCTGTGGCGCAACCACCGGCGTACGCTGATCATGCTGGCAGCAATTACCGTCGGCGTGTGGGCAATGATTTTCATGACGGCACTGATGCGCGGCATGGTTGATGACATGCTGCTGAACGGCATCCGCAGCCTGCCGGGTGAGGTGCAGATACATCATCCTGAATACCGCGATGATCCGAGCATTAATAACAGTATCACTGCACCCGATGAAGAATTACTCAAGGCGCTGCAGATGCCGCAAGTGACGGCATGGACCAGCCGCGTACGTGTACCCGCGGTTATTTCCAGTGAGCGCGACACACGCGGCGCTGTATTGCTGGGCATTGAGCCTGGCAGCGAAGAACAGGTCAGTTTTGATGCTGACACAATCATCGAAGGACGTTTTCTCGAAAGCAGCAGCGACAGGGGGCTCGTTATCGGCGCGAAGATGGCCGATCAACTTGAAACGAATCTGGGTAAGCGCGTGGTCGTGATGAGCCAGGACCCGGAAAATAATATTGCCGACCGCGGCTTCCGTATCGTTGGCATCTACAAGGCAAAACTGGCCAGCCTTGAAGAGACCTATATATATGCCGGCCGTGAAATCGTGCAGAAAATGCTCAAGCTGGGTGACAATGTTTCAGAAATTGCGATTACCGGCGATGATTACCGCAATGTCGATCAATGGTATCCGCGCATCATGCAGGCAGCGGGTGAGGGTGTTGAGACGCTGCCATGGTATGAAGCCGACACATATCTCGGCAGCATGCTGACGATGATGGACGGTTTTGTTCTGGTCTGGATCATCATCGTATTTCTTGCATTATCGTTCGGCCTGGTCAACACACTGGTAATGGCCGTGTTCGAACGTGTACGCGAAATTGGTTTAATGCAGGCACTGGGCATGCGGCCCAGTACAATTCTCTACCAGATTCTGATGGAGTCATTACTGTTGTTGTTGATCGGTTTACTGCTGGGAAACGTAGTAGCCGTTGGCACAATTATTCCATTACAGGACGGTATAGATATCTCGGTGGTTGCCGAAGGTATGGAAATGATGGGAACCAGCAGTATGCTGTACCCCGCGTTGAAATTGAATGACATGATCATGGCAAATGCCATTGTTATTGTGCTGGGTTTATTGACCAGCATCCTGCCAGCCTGGCGTGCGGCCAGCTATGACCCGATCGAAGCACTGAACAAAACCTGATAGTAATAATTAACGATGCAACAGTTACCTCAAATCAATATGCAAATCAGAACAGGTGTGAAACCATGAGTTCCATTGTCTGCAAGGACCTGTGTAAAACCTTTCAGCAGGGTGATGAAATCATCACAGGACTGGATCATGTTTCTATTGAAATAGATGCTGGCGATTTTGTCTGCTTATCAGGTCCATCAGGTTCTGGTAAAACCACCTTACTCAACGCCATGGGCGGGCTCGATACCCCGGACAGCGGTCAGATCCGTGTCGGTGACACCCAGGTTGATGCGCTGGGCAAGGGCCCGTTGGCGGACATGCGGCTGCACAAAATCGGCTTCGTGTTTCAGGCGTATAACCTGATTCCGGTTTTGACTGCGCGCGAGAATGTCGAATTCGTAATGCAGGTTCGCGGTGAATCCGCCAGGGAAAGATCAAACCGATCGCACGCGATACTCAAGGAAGTTGGCCTTGAAGGCATGGAAGACCGGCGCCCGGCTCAGCTCTCCGGCGGGCAGCAGCAGCGCGTCGCCGTGGCACGTGCCATAGTCAGCCAACCAGCACTGGTGCTGGCGGACGAACCTACTGCAAACCTTGATTCCGTAACTGCCGGCCAGTTGATGGACCTGTTTGTTGAGCTTAACCAGAGCCACAACATAACCTTCGTCATCGCAACCCATGACACGCGCGTAATGGCCTATGCCAAGCGCCTGATCAAGATGCGTGACGGCAAGATCATCAGTGATGAGAAACAACAACCCTGATTGAAGACAGATGATTCGCTACCTGTTGTTGTGTGTGTTGGCGTGTGCTCTGGCTACACCTGCCATCGCTGATACAGACCTGTTTAAAGGTGGACATGCCAAGTACCTGTTCCTGCTGAACACCTTTCCTGATGACAGTGTGTTTCTTGATTATATTGATACGCCATCTATCGATCACTTCGGCGATCTGCGCCTCAAGTTCGGCTGGCAAAAAGACAGGGTAAAGCTCGTTACTGATTACCAGCTGCTTGCCGGTAAAGGTGATGGCTTCATCCTTGCCAGCAGCCTGCCGGGAAATGTACTGGTACAGGAGCGCATCCCCTCGGACCGGTTTCGCCTGATGGACCTGACCCATGTAATTTCACAAGACAGCGACAGTGAAGTCGCACACCGTCTCGACCGCCTGTATGTTGATATCACCAGCACAAGTGCAGTAGCGCGCATTGGCCGCCAGGCGGTTAGCTGGGGTAATGGACTTATCTATACGCCCATGGATTTTTTCAACCCGTTTGATCCTGCTGCAGTTGATAAAGAATACAAAACCGGTGATGACATGTTGTATGGCCAGTATTTGCGCCAGAACGGTGATGACACGCAGGCCGTCTGGGTATTTCGACGCGACCTTAACGGCGAAGTGACTAATGATGTCGATTCGATTGCAGCCAAGTATCACGGCTTCGCTGGTGAACAGGAGTACGATTTACTGATTGCCCAGCATTTTGATGACAACGTGTTTGGTCTTGGCGGTATCACCAATGTAGGCGGCGCTGTCTGGCGCGGTGATATCACCTTGACTGATACTCAGACAGATAACGTCTTCAGCCTGGTTACCAGCCTGTCATACTCATGGATCGGCTGGGGCAAGAACATCAGCGGCATTATCGAATACTTTTATAACGGCTTCGGCATCGCTGATGGCAATTACAGTCCTGCCGCACTTGCCAGCAACCCTGACCTGGTTGAACGCATCGTTCGAGGTGAACTGTTTACACTTGGACGCAACTATGTGGCCGCGTCTGCGATGATGGAAATCACACCATTATGGTTGTTAACACCCAATGTATTCATCAATGCCAGTGATGGCTCGATGCTGGCGCAACTGGTGAGTTCATACGATTTTAAACAGGACTGGCGTATTCTTGCCGCGCTCGGTATTCCACTCGGTGCGGCGGGCACAGAGTTCGGTGGCATCGATTCCGCTGTGCCTGGTAAAACATTCAGTACCGGTGTCAGCCTGTTTGCACAATTAGCCTGGTATTTCTGAAAACCGGCCAGGCATTGCATTATTCGCTAATTGATCGTAGCTGTTATATTGGAACAGCTATGCTGGTAATTGAGCTGGTCACAAAAAAGATACCGGAGTGATCGGCTTGACCACTCCGGTGATCCAGAATCCATCACCCGGTATACGATATGCGTTGTGAGGGATTGAGTGATGGCGGGATCTAACGGGAATCTCACCCTTCATCGATACCGCTATCAATCGGGTTGTGTATGACTTCATGCAGACGGCTGCCTGGTACTACAGAAGAAAGAATTTCTATATCTTCCTGCTCAGCTGCACGGATGGCTTCATCGTAAAACTTTTCTGTTGCAAGGATCTGAAGTTCGTAATCACTCATGTCATTTCTCCAGTGTCGTTGAAAAGGATATGAGCCATTGATTCAGCTCATGAGTCACATTATGCATAAAAATATTTATTTGTCTAGGACAAATCGTGTTATTATTATATCCATACTAAATGAGGCGGTATTTAATGACTGAACATGACAGGCTGTATCCGATTGGCGTGGTTGAGCGCGATACCGGCATTGGTCGCGACACGCTGCGCGTTTGGGAGCGCCGCTACGGTTTTCCCGAGCCGGTGCGTAATGACAAAGGCGAGCGCATTTACCCTGAACAGCAGCTAAGACAGCTGCAGCGCATTCGACGCTTGCTTGACCAGGGTATGCGCCCGGGAAAAGTTTTACCCCTTGGGGAAGATGGACTGAATGAACTCGAAGTAAGCCTGGTGCCAGAAGGCCAACTTGAGCTGGATGAGACTGTCAGTACTGTATTCGAGGCGATGCGATCAGCTGATTCAGATCAGCTTGAATCAGTGTTACGTCAGCAGTATGCATCCCATGGCATGCAAGAATTTATTCTGAAAACAGTTGTTCCCCTGTTGAATTCAGTTGGTGAGCACTGGGCTGGAGGCAAGCTGCAGATATACCAGGAGCATTTTCTGTCGCAACAATTAATACGTTTTCTGAATGCTGAGATTGACAGTATGCAGCAACTCGCCAGGAAACCTCGGGTGCTGCTGGCAACGCTTCCCGGTGAAGAACATACGCTGGGATTATTAATGGTTGCGGCCATGCTTTCATCCCACGGCATTTCTGTTATTAATATCGGCGGCGAAGTTCCGATGGATCAGATTGTTGCAGCAGTAGAGCAATTTCATGCAGACATTGTTGGCATCACGTTCAGTGGTGCCTATCAGTACAAGAACATACGACCGCACTTACGCGAATTACGAGAACTATTACCCGAAGATGTTGAAATCTGGACAGGTGGTGATGGCGTGCACCGCCTGCGCAAGCTGCCTGTCGGCGTGACCAAGTTCAACTCGCTGGAAAAACTGCCCGTGTGAGTTTAATTATGTTCCTTGTTTATAACTTCAGGTGACACTGCTATGAAAAAAGTAATTCTGTTATTTGTCTTATTGATCAACACAAAAGTCTCTGCCAAAGAATGTTCACCGTTACTCGACTTCGATGTACGTTCGCTGAATGAAAATACAATGCTGAATCTGTGTGAAAATTACCAGGGCAAGGTCATCATGGTCGTGAACACCGCCAGCAAGTGTGCTTATACTGATCAATATGAGTCGTTGGAAAAACTGTATGAACAGTATAAGGATGAAGGCTTTGTTGTGCTGGGCTTTCCTTCAAACGACTTCGGTCAACAGGAGCCAGGCAATGAATACCAGATAAAAAGCTTTTGTAGAATGACATACGGTGTCAAGTTCCCGATGTTTGCGAAAACACGCGTCTCCGAGCGTTATGCTGATCCGTTATACACAGAGCTTGCCCGTGCATCGGGAACGTATCCTAAATGGAATTTTCACAAGTACCTGATCAATCGTGAAGGGCAACTGGTAGCTAACTACCCGAGTGCGATTGATCCGTTGGACAAGAGCGTCACCGGGGAAATTAACAAGC
>CAZRKQ010000234.1:0-21520 GCA_964600755.1 uncultured Thiotrichaceae bacterium | reverse complement strand
TGCCTGAAGTGAATGCAAACTATCGCTGATCGTTGCCCTGATTTACATCTTTTTATTTCAACAGCAATGGCCACCCTGCCAACCTCTGGCAGCATTTCCTTGTACATCCAAGAAATATTCGCTACGTCCCCTTTAGTTTTGGCGCAAAGGCCGCAGAGAAATATATTGGCCTTTAAAACTATGAAATCACATTGGTTATTTATTTTTCTTTGCGTTCTTAGCGTCTTTGCGCTCTTTGCGTTAAATAGTATGTACATGTCTGGAATGGGTCGACTTCGGGAGTTGGTCTTAAAACTACGCACGTCTACTTATGAGTGGTTTGAGCCACTACTAATAAAATAGTTTGCTGTTTTCACGCCTTTTGCATTTTTTGCGGCTAACAATGTGTTCCTTACTATTCCCTGCAATCTTCAGATCAACTCAGTCCCTGAAGTTATTGAACTGCAACGGCAGATCGATATCTGCGGCTTTCAGCATTTCGATCACAGACTGTAGGTCGTCGCGCTTTTTGCCGGTCACACGTACCTGCTCACCCTGGATAGCCGCCTGCACTTTCATTTTTGCATCCTTGATCATTTTGACAATTTTTTTGGCAAGTTCCTTATCTACACCTTCACGCACGGTAATGGTTTGATAGGCACGCATGCCACGCTCCTCTATTTTGCCCAGGTCCAGGCAGGCGGTATCGATACTACGTGAAGCCAGTTTTTTATAGATGATGTCATGCATCTGCTTGATCTGGAATTCATTCTCGGCCTCGATATTCATCACCTGCTCCTTAAGCTCAACCCTGGCGTTGCTGCCTTTAAAATCATATCTGTTGGTTATTTCCCGGTTCATCTGGTCAACCGCATTGGTCAGCTCGTGGCGATCAACTTCAGAAACGACATCAAAAGAAGGCATGAAAATTCTCCGTGTATCATTAGAATGTATTTACGCGTATGAGAAAACAACAGGAACACAATGTCAAACTTATTCATTGGACTTGGCGCATTGAGCGCTTTTATATCTGTAGCAGCTGGCGCATTTGGCGCACATGCCCTGAAACAGGTGCTTGATACTGATATGCTGGCCGTTTACCACACGGCTGTTGACTACCAGTTTTTTCATTCGACTGGATTAATTGCGATTGGTGTACTGCAAAAGATTTCACCTCGCCACAGTCACCTGGTTGCCGCATGGGCCATGCTGGCCGGGATCATCATATTCTCCGGCAGCCTGTATATACTCAGCGCTACCGGTATCAAGTGGCTGGGAATGATTACACCCATAGGCGGTGTATGTTTTCTCGCGGCATGGCTTATTCTTGCAATAAGTTACCTGTCAGGTGACCCCACTAGAGAGGACTAGAGATGGCAACGATCTATCATCAGGTTGGAATTAATGCATCGTTGAGCGATGTATATACAGCCATTGCGACAACGCAGGGCGTCACTGGCTGGTGGACAAAGACCAGCGGCGATCCAAGAACCGATGGAGACCTCGAGTTCTCATTTGATGGCCACATTGTAAAAGTAAAAGTCAGCGCAAACACGCCGGGCAAATACATCGAATGGACCGTAGGCGGCAACGACGGTGAATGGCTGCATACACGCATCTGTTTTGATCTTGTTGAAGAGGAGAACCAGGTAATGGTGAACTTTCAGCATGCCGACTGGCGCGAAGCGAGCGAAATGTTTGCGCACTGCAGTACAAAATGGGCCGTGTTCCTGCTGAGCCTGAAAGACTACCTGGAAACAGGCACCGGCAAACCATTTCCGCATGACATTCCTATCAATCACACGGTTTTCAACTAATGTTTTTTAACTCAAGGATATTTTCAGTGCGCTGACTTTTTGCCCTGTGCTGCAGAAAATATACCGCGCAAGATAGCGACCTCGCGCTTTGTCGTTTGTGCACGGTTATACAGGCTCTTCAATCGTCGCATGATTACTTCGGGGTTTGTCTTGCCAAAAAAGTTTATATCTTCCATCATCTGGTACATGTGCTGGTACATGCCCTCAAGCTGGTCGGTGGTAGCAGGCCTATCTTCTTTCTGCGTTCTGGTTTTCTCAACGGCTACACCTGTATTCGACAATAAAGCCATACGCATCTCGTAACATAAAACCTGCACCGCAGCTGCAACATTAAGCGAGTTATATTCCGGGTTGGTGGGTATATGCACCAGGCCATTGCACATTTCCAGTTCCTCGTTGGTCAGGCCTGTACGCTCGCGCCCAAACACTATTGCGATATCACCCTGCACTGCCTGATCAAGGCATAAACCGGCACACTCGCGTGGATCGTATAGCGGCCATTGCACCGCTCGTTCCCTGGCACTTGTGCCGGCAACCCAGACGCACCCACTCAAGGCATCCGTCAATGAAGCAGTGATAACAGCATTGCCCAAAACGTCATCAGCACCGGCTGCCCGGCTGTAGGATTCAAAAGTGGGATGCTGCTTCGGATCCACCAGGTACAGGCGCGACAACCCCATATTTTTCATCGCCCGTGCAGCAGCGCCGATGTTTCCGGGATGAGATGTATTGACCAGTACGATTCTTATATTTTCAAGCATGTGTAGTCCACAAATTTGATAAAACCATTCAAACAAATTTCAGCATTCACTCTATTCCGACTACCCTATCGTACATCCTTGTTAACCACCATAGCGCGCTCACACCCGGCCGCCTTCGTGAAATATACGGGCCAATCTGCTATGCTTCGCATCCAATTTACACCGCTCTTTGAAAAACTGTCATGCATCCAATGGTAAATATCGCCGTTCGCGCTGCGCGTGCGGCTGGAAATATAATCGTGCGCAACATGGACCGGATCGACCGGCTCACTATCGCCACTAAACGCAGTAATGATTTTGTAACAGAAGTCGATCAACAGGCCGAAGCCGCAATTATAGAGATACTGAAGCAGGCCTACCCGGATCATGGCATTCTTGCTGAAGAAAGCGGTCGCCAGGATGAAAGCGCCGAATATCAATGGATAATTGATCCACTGGATGGCACCACGAATTTTCTTCATGGTTTTCCACAATTCGCAGTCTCAATCGCACTGAAACGTAAAGCACGGCTGGAAGTGGCGGTTATTTATGATCCCTTTACCCAGGAGCTGTTTACAGCCGCACGGGGTGAAGGTGCACAATTGAATGAAAAACGCATACGCGTTAGCGGCTATACAGGCTTGAAGGGCGCCCTGCTCAGCACCGGCTTTCCCTATACCGATCAAAGCTATCTCGACACCTACCTTGAAACCATGAAAGCCCTGATGGCTCCGGCAGCGGGTATTCGCCGACCCGGCTCCGCCGCCCTTGATCTGGCCTGGCTCGCAGCGGGACGTACTGACGGCTTCTGGGAATTTAACCTCAATGCATGGGACATTGCTGCCGGTGCACTTATCGTGCGCGAGGCAGGCGGGATTGTGACTGACTTTTACGGCAGGGATGGCTACCTGGAAAGCGGCGATATTATCGCCGCCAGCCCGAAAGTTTTTCCTGAAATGCTGAAGATAATTGAGCCCTGCGTGCGCAACAGCGAGTATGCAAAACGTCATCAGTCCTGAGCGGCTAAACCCGCCCGATCAACTCAGGAATTTTCTGCAGCCCATTCTTCTGGTGTATACGCCTTGATGCTCAAGGCATGGATAGCACCACTTTGAATATGCTCATTAACAGTGGCATACACCATTTTTTGTTCGGCGATCATGGTCTTGCCCTCGAATTCAGGTGATACAACAATGGCCGTATATTTACTGCCGTCTGCTGTAACGGTGGCTTCGGCTCCAGCAATGCCCTGTTCAATGCACTTTTTGACTTCGCTTGCTTCCATCAAATAACCTCGAATTATTGATCGCGAATAGTACATCGACGGGAAGAGTAATTAAACCTAGAATCTGTAGTTGAACACACTATATATATGGATACTCTGCAACAAATCATGCTGTTGTGCCGCCCCGGTTTCGAGAGCGAATGCGCTGCAGAAATGATGGATCATGCCGGCGTAGCCGGTTTCCCAGCATATATCAACGCAAAAACCGATGCCGGCTTCGCCCAGCTGGTAAGTGCAGAAGGCCGTGATACCAGTAGCCTGATTCAGCAGATAGATTTCAATGAATTGATATTTACCCGGCAATGGTTTGCCTGCACAGAAAAAATTGAGGGCTTGCCGGAACACAACCGCACTGCCCCGCTTATCAGCATTGCCAAAATAATCGCTGAACAACTCGATTGCAATTTCAACGATATAGAATTGAGTTACGCAGACACCAACGAAGGCAAAGCGCTTAATCGTTTTTGCAAGGTCTTCAGGCCGCATATGCTTGACGCACTAGGGAAAAAAAAGCTGCTGTCTGCACATGCCAGTTATCGTCTGCATATTTTCTTTCAGGATTCTTCAAGCGCATGGATGGGTATGAGCCCGATAGCTAACAGCGCGAAAGATGCAATGGGCATTCCACGATTGCGCATGCCTGCATCTGCACCCAGCAGATCGACATTAAAACTCGACGAAGCCATTAACTGGTTCTTCGACAAAGAACAACAAAGCACCTGGTTCAAGCCCGGCATGCACGCTGTCGATCTCGGCGCAGCACCGGGTGGCTGGAGCTGGCAGCTGGTCAACCGGGGCCTGCTGGTGACTGCCGTTGATAACGGCCCCATGGACAAGGCATTGATGAGCACCGGCATGGTTGAACACTTACGTAGCGATGCATTCACTTACAAGGCAGGCAGCAAAATACACTGGCTGGTTTGTGATATGGCAGAACGCCCATTGCACGTCAGCCGATTGATAGCCCGCTGGTTTACACAAAGAGACTGCCAGGCAGCCATTTTCAATCTCAAGTTGCCCATGAAAAAGCGCTATCAATCAGTACTCGAATGCAAAGATCTTTTAAACAGGGAATTGAGCAAAGCAGGCATAAAGCACACTTTGCACATCAAGCAGCTTTACCATGATAGAGAAGAAGTCACTGCCTGTTTAATGACTGGCATCAATGAATCACAAAACTGAATCACTCACAGGTTCGACAATACTGTCGCGTTTTGCTCAAATACGCTACTCGCTTCGTAAACGATAAAACACTATGAAAACAAAGGTTTTAAAGCCAGAAGAGCATTACATAAAAAAGGAGCCCTTCTATCAGCCGATTGGTGAAGAAATCAGGGTTTTTGAAACTGCCTACAAACAGCAGTTGCCCGTCCTGCTCAAAGGTCCAACCGGTTGCGGTAAAACACGCTTCATGGAACACATGGCCTGGCGATTGAAGCGCCCGCTGATTACTGTATCGTGTCACGACGACCTCACGGCATCGGACCTTGTTGGCCGTTTCCTGATTACCAGCGGTGAAACCATATGGGTTGATGGCCCACTTGCCAGTGCCGTGCGCCACGGCGCTATCTGTTATCTCGATGAAATCGTGGAAGCACGCAAGGATACAACAGTGGTGATTCACCCCCTGGCCGATGACCGCCGTATTCTGCCCATGGAAAAAGTGGGCGAGCTGCTCGAGGCAACTCCCGAGTTTTGCCTGGCTATATCCTACAACCCGGGTTATCAAAGTGTGATGAAAGATCTCAAGCAAAGCACCCGCCAGCGCTTTGTCGCACTCGAATTTGATTACCCGGACGCGGAACTGGAAACGAAAATCATAATGAAGGAAACAGACATCGATGCCGATACCGCCAGGCAGCTAGTCAAGTTCGCGCACATGACCCGGGACCTTAAAGGCAGCGGTCTCGATGAAGGTGCTTCAACCCGGCTGCTGGTTCATGCCGCCAAGTTGATGCACGATGACATTAATCCGGTCATTGCCTGCCAGACAGCAATAGCACAGGCGATAACTGACGACCACGACATGCTGGTCGCCATGAACGAGCTTTCATCCTCGTTATTCTGATATGGCGCAACAACCGCTCGGCAAAAATGAAATCATCGAGTTCATGGACAACTGCCTCGAAGTCGAGTTTTCATTTGTTAAAAATGAAATACCCGCCGAGAATATAAAGAACCTGCCGCGCCTTCAACAGGATTTCATTCTCAACCTGATCAAACGAGTAGCAGATACCAATATCGAACTGGCATACCAGCTCGCCTGCGGCTCGGCACATGCGCTTAATGAGATGGATGAGCACATGGTCGAAGAATGGGCAATGACCGCAGCAGACAATTACGACCGCAAGGGCCTGTTCCCGGCAATGTCGGTGATACGCGATCTCGAAAACTTTATTAACACCGCACACGAACGCGCACATGGTTCACTTCTTGAGAATGAAATTGGCGTATTACTTCCGTTTCTGCATGGCCTGTCAGGAAGGAAGCTAAAACTGGAAGCATCAGATACAACATATACTGATACCGAAACCATTTTTTTACCCCCGGTAGTCGCCGTGTTCTCAGATGAAAAGGAAAACTTTCTGTTATACAAGGCCACGGCGGCACACCTTTGGGCGCAAATCCAGTTCGGCACATTCAGAACGGACTTGTCGCAACTCGCTGAAGATCAGCTTATCAAGTTCTGCTCACTTGAAACTGTTCGGCTAGATGCATGTATAAGGAATGAGTTACCCGGATTGTATAGACAGATGCAATCACTGCAAAACAAGTTAGAGCAGACTCAAGCACCCGGCCGCAATAATGAAATCATAAATACCCTGTCTTCACCTGATGCCAGTGTTCAAACAACGATAGATTTGCTCGATAAAGTAACATATGAACAATGCCCTGATTCACATGTATACCAGGGAACCATAGATCCTGTCGCTGTCACCACGATCATGTCAAAGCGTATCGAAAGGGAGAAGGCTTTTTTCAGGGTAGCACTCAGTGATATGGCAAAGGAATTAAACAGAATTGAAGAAAGCAGCGAAGAGCCTGAAGACACAGCGACAAAGTTCAGTATTCGAAAAAAAGAGACCGAGGAAAACAATTTCAGCAGCGGCGTGGTGCAGCTTGAGTTTGAAGGCGACCTTGTAGCACCACCGCAACATGTAAAAGAGCTGATGAATTCCATCATTGTTGATTTCGGTGATATACCACCTGAATACCTGGTAGCAGCCGGCCCTGGTGAATATGACCTGTCTGTGTTTGATAGAAGTTTAAATCCTGACGACGTATGGAAAGGCACCTATCATGAAGAAGGCGCGCAGATATATAACGAGTGGAATTACAAGCGCCAGCACTATCATAAAAACTGGTGCGTGCTCAGGGAGATTGATGTACAACCTGTATACGATTCATTTGTAGAAGACACACTGGAAAAATACAGCAAACTTTTGAAGAGCCTGCGCAATACCTTTGAATACCTGCGTGGCGAAGACAAGCTGCTGAAAAAACAGCCGCACGGAGATGACATCGACATTGATGCACTGGTCGAAGCCTATGCCGATGTCAAAAGGGGCATGGAAATGACTAATCAGCTATTTACAAAAATGCACAAGGAAGAACGCAATGTCGCCGTTATTTTCATGGTCGACATGAGCGGTTCTACCAAAGGCTGGATCAACAAGGCCGAACGTGAATCATTAATACTTTTGGCAGAGGTGCTGGAAATCCTCCAGGACCGTTATGCCATCTATGGCTTTTCGGGCATGACAAGAAAACGCTGTGAACTGTTCAGAATAAAGTCCTTTGATGATGAATATAATGAAGAAACCAGGGCGCGCATCAGTAATATCCAGCCACAGGATTACACCCGAATGGGCGTGTTTATCCGTCATGTGATACGTCATTTCAGTGAAGTAGAGGCAAGCACCAAGTTACTGATCACCCTGTCTGATGGTAAACCCGATGACTACGATACTTACCGCGGTGAATATGGTGTAGAAGATACACGCCAGGCATTGTTCGAAGCGCGCCGTGATGGCATTCATTCGTTTTGTATCACCATTGATGAGGAAGCCAGGGACTACTTGCCGCATATGTACGGTGCGGCCAACTATACCGTAATCGATAATGTAGCTGAATTGCCCGTAAAAGTTTCAGATATCTACCGCAGACTGACGACCTGACCATGGCAAATTCCATCTACTGGTACGACTACGAAACTTTCGGTACTGACACGCGCTACGACCGACTTGCCCAGTTTGCAGGCCTGCGCACTGATGAAGAACTTAATGTCATCGGTGATCCGCTTGTTATGTACTGCAAACCGGCAAATGACATGCTACCTGACCCGATGGCATGCATGATCACTGGGATCACTCCCCAGAAAGCACTGGCAGAAGGATTGATTGAGGCCGAGTTTATTGCAGCGATTCACCAGGAGTTTTCCAGACCAAACACCTGTGTGGCGGGCTACAACAATATACGCTTTGATGATGAATTCACCCGCAATACCCTGTACCGTAACTTTTACAATGCCTACAGCCATGAATGGCAACATGGCAATTCGCGATGGGACATCATCGATATGGTGCGTCTGACGCGTGCACTCAGGCCCGAGGGCATAGAATGGCCATTCGATGACAACGGCAAACCCAGCAATCGGCTGGAGCTACTCACACAGGTAAACGATATCAGCCATGAAGCAGCCCATGATGCAATGTCAGATGTGTATGCAACAATTGCAATTGCCAGGCTGATTCGCGATAAGCAACCTAAGCTGTATGACTATGTCTACACGCACAGAAAAAAAGATGCTGTTGCTAAATTATTCAATCTACGAACACATGATGCAGTGCTGCATGTATCTGCAAAATATTCCACGGCGAGAAACTCGATAGCCATAGTAATGCCTGTTTGCCAGCACCCGGTGAATAAAAACGGCGTCATTGTTTATGATCTGTGCTGCGAACCGGAACAGTTCATCATGTCGGATGTCGATGAGATTGCAGGCAGTATATTTACTCCGGCGAGCGAACTGCCCGAGGATGTAGCGCGTATCCCGCTCAAAACAGTGCATTTGAACAAGTGCCCGGTTGTCGTACCCCTGAAAACCATGGATGAAGAGACAGCGAAGAGACTGGATATTGACGTCATGCAAAACCTGGCACATCGGGATGCCCTGCTGCAGCACATCGATTTGCTGGAACAAAAAACACGGCAGGTATTCAATCAGCAGGACTACCCTGCGGTTACCGATCCGGATGCGCAGTTATACAGCGGCGGCTTTTTCAGCAACAGCGATTACAACCGCATGCAGCGTATACAGCAAAGCGCGCCTGCCGATCTTGCCAAACTTGAGCTGAGCTACGACGATGACCGCATCCCGGAAATGCTGTTTCGATATCGGGCGAGAAATTTCCTGGAAACACTCAGCGCTGATGAGCGCGAGCAATGGACGCAATACCGTAAACAGAAATTTAGTGATCCGTCGCATGGAATCCGCACCCTGAACCAGGTAAAAGCCGGCATTGAAGCGCTCAGAACTGCTCCGGATACCACCGGACCTCAGCTTGCCGTACTGGATGAGCTTGAAAAATACCTTCAACAGGTCGGTTTTTCATCCCCATAATCCACTGTTTTAATTGATCTTAATCAATTACCTTAAATTAACCTTAAATTTTGATTGACTTATATTAGTCATTATTAATATACTTGCACTGTTGGTCATAGATGGCCAAGCGCATGAAACATTAACTTGCTGTTAACAATATTTGAGGTAAAAAATCATGAAAAAATTAAGCGTAATTGCTGCTGTAGCAATTCTTGCTGTTTCATCTTCTGCCAATGCATGGTGGGGTAGTGATGACGGTTATGGTCGTAGTGATGGTCGTGGCTATGGTCACGGTCGTGGTTATGGCGATGGTTATGGCTATGGCGATGGCTATGGCGATGGCTATGGCGATGCTGATGGCGACTTCGACGGTGATTTCTCATTCGGTATGAGTGGTTCAGGTCGTGGTTCAGGCCGTGGTCGTGGTTACAACCGTTACCGTGGTCAAGGCCGTGGTGATTACCGTGGTGATTACTATGGTGACTACACTGGTAGCTACTATGGTGACTACCGCGATGGTCGTGGCTACTATGGTCGTCCATACGGTTATGCACCTTATGGTTACGCTCCTGCTCCTGTTGCACCTGCTGCTCCAGCTGCACCTGCTGCTCCAGCCAAGTAAGAAGTTACAGCTTCACGTAACTCAAAAGCCGGGTACCTTTGGGTACCCGGCTTTTTTATTGCACATCTTTTTTGACTGATGGCACCAGGTACCCCTGCCTGATGACTGTAAGCTCACTGCTTTGACTTATATACTGTGATTTTTTCTAAATAAAAACAGATATCTATTGACTATATTAGTATTTTCTTATATTCTAACGAAAGTATTGGTTGTACCAATTGCGCATGAATTTATTTAAACGATTTAATTGAGGAATTAAACATGAAAACTTTGAAAGTACTTGCTGCTGCTGCAGTTCTTGCTGCTTCAACTTCTGCCAATGCCTGGTGGGGGCCTTTTGACTTTGACGATAACGACTACTACAACGACAACCGTCACGACGGTTATGGCCGTGGTTATGGTAACGGTTATGGCGACGGATACGGTGAAGGTGATGGTGATGGCGAAGTGGATGGTGATTTCGACTCAAGCTTCTCATTCAACATGAGCGGATCCGGTCGTGGTCGCGGGCATGGTCGTGGTCACGGTCGTGGTCATAACGATTACCGTGGTGATTACCGCGGTGACTACCGTGGTGACTACTATGGCAACCACAACAATGGCAATGTTCCCTATGCATACGCGCCATACGGTTATGCTCCTGTCGCTCCAGTTGCTGCACCGGCGGCCGCTGAAGCTCCAGTTACTGAAACCAGGTAAGCAGGCGAGTTAGTTGGAAACCGGCCGGGTACCTGAGGTGCCCGGCCTTTTTATTACACGGAATTTATACTGGGTCCCGGCATATTAAGGACCAATTACTCAACCTGTATCTGGCTGTAATTAATCAATTGATCGGGATCAATTTATACAACGCTAAGTATGAAAATCACTTGATTCACACATGACTTACATTGTATGTATTAGTGTATTCTTATACACTAATCTGTGGATTTTTATAAATCCTGGCGCATGAAATACTTTTGCTGTTAACAATTATTGGGGAAATTATAATGACAGATACAACAACACCTGGTACCGAAACAGATAACAATGAAGATCAGAACCAACCATCCGACGCCCGTATTATTCTAGGCCCACTGGTCAAATATGCAGCGATGGGGCTGGTTCTGGTAGGCATTATTATTACTACCGCTGTTATGCTGGACCGTCAGTTCAATAATATCGATCAGGAAGTTGCCGAACTGGAAGCACAGCTTGCACAGGCAGACAAGAACAATGCGGCTGATACGACTGCCACTGTAGAATTACAGGCAGAGGTCGCTCCGGCTGTTGCAAAGGAGGCTATCCAGAAGAAACCGGAAATGTCTGAAATAGCCGAAGTAAGCGAAGCAGAAAAGCCTGCTAATAAAGTTGCTGAATATACTGCTATTCATGCACCAGCAGCTGAACAGGCCCCAGCCCAACCGGCTGAAACTGAAACCGTTAGCACTGCAGCTACTGTCAATAAAGCAGCTCTAACTGAAGATACGGTCGCAGAAAATACAAACGAATATCCTGACTACTTTGATCAATCCATTGAGGAATTAATTGCAGAACGTAATACCTACCTGAAAGAAATGGACCGCATTTACCTCGAAGATTTCAAGGCAAGCCAGGAGAAACAACTGCAATCAATGCGTGATCGCCTTGCTCGTCAGGAACAAAGAATTGTAGACATGGAAAAACGTAATCAGGAACTTTACGATATTCGTGCCGCTAATATGAAAGAAATGCAGGACAGGCGCGAAAGTTTTATCTCTGATCGTATCTAGTAGAGCTGTTATAAGCTCAGTCTTATAAAGCCGGTGTTGCTTTGTCAGCAATACCGGCTTTTTTTGTCCTCAAATCGTTTAACTTGACACCTATATATATCTCACATAACGTGGCCTCAATACCAATTGATCCTGAACCAGCCGGATCGCACGGTCATTAAATTCGAGGTCAATACTATGAAGCTAATCAAGGCAACATTCGCTGCTTGCCTGGTCCTGTTGTCATCATCCGCTGTTGCGTGGGACATGCCCTGGGACAATGACCATGATCGTCGTGATCGCTGGTACGGGGGTAATCGATCAGACAGCGGCTTCGATATGTTTGATGATATCTGGGGCGATATGTTCGGCGATATGGCCGGCGATTTTGATTTTGAAATCACTGTTCGTGCCAACGCTGAAGGCTGGGGTCGTGGCAGAGGCCGGGGCCGTGGTGACAATTACTGGCGAGGAGACCACCGCTATCAGGGTGATCACCGCTATTATGGGGGTAACCGCTATTATGGAGGACGCCACAGGCCATATGCACCATACTATGGCCCTTACCGGCTTGCCGGCCCCTATGGCGCACCACCAGTAGCTTCTTACGGCATTGCACCGCATCAACGGCCACCGCTTGCGGCAGCACCCGGCATCGCACCACATCAACGGCCACCGCTTGCGGCAGCACCCGGCCCTGCACAGTTTAATAGACCGCCATCATCCAGGGCAACAGCATCCCGAGCACCCTCTGCTCCCGGGGCATCCCCACAAAGGGCACCCTCGGCAGCTGAACAAGCCATGCAACAGCCCCCATGGGCTACTAGCTCACCCGCACAAACTAGCCCATAGAACCTTAAATATCTGTGGGTTACAAGACATAGCCGACAACTGTCGGCTTTTTCTGCGATGTAAATTTACAATTTTTCGTCTGTCCAGAAAATATTGATCTCGATCAATAACTTAGCAGGTTGTAGATTCAGACGGTTTGAAATTAAAATGGTTTCGGTATACTCGATCATCCGTAATAGATGATTTGCATGTATTACTAGCGCAATTTGCGGAACACAATTGAGCAGGTAAATCCGGGTGACTGATTCCATTCAGTCGCTGTATCAAGTCTTTGCTCTTCGAGTTCAGCAAGAATTTTGACCTTACAACCAACGAGGTAAGTATTTATGAAAACATTGAAAGTGATTGCAGTAGCTGCAATTCTGGCAGCGTCCTCATCTGCTAATGCATGGTGGGGCGATGACGGTTATGGTCGTAGTGATGGTCGTGGCTATGGTCACGGTCGTGGTTATGGCGATGGCTACGGCTATGGCGATGGTTATGGCGATGGCTATGGTGATGCTGATGGCGACTTCGACGGTGATTTCTCATTCGGCATGAGTGGTAGTGGCCGTGGTTCAGGCCGTGGTCGTGGTCGCGGTTACAACCGTTACAGTGGCCGTGGTGATTACCGTGGTGATTACTATGGTGATTACACTGGTAGCTACTATGGTGACTACCGCGATGGTCGTGGCTATGGCCGTGGTCCATACGGCTACAGAGGCTATGGTTATCCTGGATATGGCTATGCACCTCCACCAGTAGCGCCTGCAGCTCCAGCAGCTCAACCAGCTGCTCCTGCTGCCAAGTAATCAGCTCTGCAAAGAGTTATGATACCGAGGCTGATCACCCCAGGGTGATCAGCCTTTTTTTATTGTTAAATTCTAATAATTACAAGGTGAGATCATGAGTGAGAGTGATTCAACCCAATCATCTGACAAAAATGCAAACACTGGCAATAGTTCTATTAATTCAGCACAAACAGCACCATGCCTGAAAAAGGAATCCGATAACCCAGGCCAAAATACACATGCCTACTTTATCCCGCTGGTTATGGTGACTGTAATCAGCATCATTATTGTCGCTACCTTCTACAGTAATGAATTTAACAATCTGATCGCAGGGGTAGAGTCCCCTGATCATGGTGATGAGCTTACTTCACCAGTACAGGAAAAACTTTTAATCAGAAAGGTTGCTATCGATAAATTTGCAGATACTGCAGCAACTAACGCAAATACTGCAAGCGCCGCTGTAGATAATGCAGCTGATGAGGCGGCAACAACTGTTGTTGAAACTGCGGCATCTGCTTCAAGTTTTATCCCCGCAAAAATCCCTTCATCCGAAACATCTGCAGTAACTGCTCTATCTCCTGGAACAGCCACTCTCGCTTTACTTGATAAACAGGTGCCAAGCTCAGATAGTCAATATCGTAATGCTTCCCCTTATGCACCACCGATAACATACGGGTCGCCAGCAGAGCACCAGAATGCCTATAACGAAATGATGCAACAAAAACGCAGGTCGTATGAAGGTGCCGTGCAGGCCCGCAGGGAACACTTGATAAAAATGCATGAATACAGGACCGCAGTACAAAAGCGTATTCATCAGGACCGCCAGGACATGTATAAACGCAAGCAGCTGATTGAACAGGAAAACCAGAAAAGACTCGATACTCACATGAACAGGATGGAGCAGGCCGTAAAGCGCTCTATGATCCGCCCGATCTAGATACCGGAATGATTTATATCAATTAAAGGCGCTATAAAGCGCCTTTTTTGTTGCCGCGAATCAAAAACAGAATCATTTTCATCATTGACAATATTAGAATATTCTTATATTATGTCAAACGTTGATCCACAATGGATCAATAGCGCATGAATTATTAACTGCTAAAAAATTATATTGAGGTCTAGACATGAAAACTTTAAAAGTAATTGCTGCATCTGTAGTACTTGCTGCATCTTCAGCTGCGTCGGCTGACTGGTTTGATAATGATGGTTACCACGACGGTTATGGCCGTGGCTATGGTAACGGTTATGGTTATGGTGACGGCTATGGCGACGGCTATGGTGACGGTGAACTGGACGGCGATTTCGATACCGATTTTTCATTCAACATGAGTGGATCAGCTCGCGGACGTGGTCGTGGTCACGGTCGTGGACACGGTTACAACCGTTATCGTGGTGACTACCGTGGTGACTACCGTGGTGACTACTATGGTGACTACTCTGGCAACTACTCTGATGGTTATGGTCCATATGGTTATGCTCCTTATGCTGCTCCTGTACTGACGCAAGAACAAACCAAGCAAATGCAGGAAAACCAGCAGGCACAACGTGAAGCTTTCGAAAAAGCACAAAAGGAAATGCAGGCAAACGCACAGGTGCAACGCGAAGCTTTTGAAAAAGCACAGCAGGAAGCTTTTGAACGTCAACAGGAAGCCATGAAGAACTGGCAGGCACAGGCACCTCAGGCTCCTGATTTCCAGGCCCCGGCTTTCCAGCCAGCCCCTGCTTTCCAGGCCCCTGCTGAGTTTGAAACACCTGCATGGGTTAAGGAAATCGACGTACAGCGCGAAGCACGCATGAATGAAATGCCTGCTTTCGGTGAAGCTCCTGCATTCGATGCACCTGCTGATCGTGAAACACCGGCATGGGTTAAGGAACTGGATGCTCAGCGTGAAGCACGCATGAATGAAAGGCCTGAATTCGAAGCACCTGCATTCGACGCTCCTGAGTTTGCACAAGCTCCGGAATTTGAAACACCGGCCTGGGTTAAGGAAGTCGACGCAGAGCGCGAAGCACGCATGAATGAAATGCCTGCTTTTGGCGAAGTACCTGAATTCGATGCTGCTGAGTTTGAAACACCTGACTTCAAGGATCTGGATGAGCGTCGTGCTCAATTCATCAAGGAATCAGATGAACGTCGTGCTGCCAGAGACAAGGCTTTCGAAGAACGTCGTGCTGCTTCAAAAAAGCGTCATGAAGAGTTCATGAAGAAGTTCAACAAGGTTAGTACCGAAGAAGCTGTAGAAGAAGCCGCTGCTGAAAAGCAAAGCTAAGCTTTACCAAGCTTCTTTAAAAGGCTCCTGCACATACCCTGTTCAGGGGCCTTTTTTATAAATCACGCATGATTGCTTATTGGGGTGTCTGACTAGAACAAGGTGTGGACAGATTAAGCAGCAATCATGCGCTGCTAGGGTGCGGTAACCCCGGTTGCCGCACCCGCTTTTATTTTTTTCTTCTTTCACCAAAAATTGCTGTACCAACTCTCACCATGGTCGAGCCTTCTTCAATCGCCATAGGGTAATCATTGCTCATGCCCATAGATAGTTGATCGAAGTCCGCCAGGCCGAATTCATGCTGACATTGCTCAAGTAATTGTCTTAGCTCAGAGAAAGCAGCACGGGTCTGGCTTTCATCACCCTGCACACCGATTGTCATCAGACCACGCCAGCTGATACAGGGCAATTCCAGCTGTAACAGCCCATCAATAAATGGCAGAACTTCAGTTTTAGTCAGGCCTGACTTGGAATCTTCACCAGACACGTTGACCTGTACAAGACAGTTGATACTGGCATCTTCTGCAGCACTGGCCATAGCATTTGAAAGCTTTTGTGCCAGCTTCAAGCTGTCGACAGAATGAACCCAGTTGAAATTACCGGGAATCTGCCTGGCTTTTTTTGACTGCAGGTGCCCGATGAAATGCCATGTTGAGCTGGTGCTTTCAAGCTGCGGTATTTTAGTTAGCGCATCCTGGATAGTGTTCTCACCGAAGTCTGTTTGACCGGCATCGATTGCCAGCTTTACTTCATCGAGTGAACGCGTTTTTGAAACGGCTATTAACTTAATTTCATCAGGCACACGCCCGGACCGGGCAGCAGCTTCATTTATATGGCGCTGTACAGCAGCAAGATTATCCCTGATATTGACATTCGACATACCAATCCTGGCCAGGCTTACTGATCGTATTCGGCGAAGAAATGTCTTAAACGCGAGATGGCAAATTCCAGTTCATCTTCGCGCGGCAGGAATACAATGCGGAAATGATCTGAATTTGGCCAGTTGAAGGCTGACCCCTGAACAATCAGTATTTTTTCCTGGACCAGGAGATCCAGCACCATTTTTTCATCATCGCTGATTTTGTATACCTTGGGATCCATACGTGGAAACAGATACAAGGCGCCTTTGGGTTTAACACAACTGATACCCGGAATATCGGTTAACAAGTCATAAGCAAGATCCCGCTGCCGGCACAGGCGGCCGCCGGGTGCCACCAGGTCGTTGATACTTTGATAACCACCAAGTGCTGTCTGAATAGCATGTTGTCCAGGCACATTGGAGCACAATCGCATAGACGCCAGCAATTCAATACCTTCTATATAATCAGTTGCCTTGAGTTTGGCGCCGCTAATTACCATCCAGCCGGAGCGAAATCCGGCAACCCGGTATGATTTCGACAGCCCGTTAAAGGTTATGAACAGTACATCATCAGCCAATGATGCCGTCGAAAGATGTTCAGCATCATCGTAAATGATCTTGTCGTATATCTCATCAGAGAAAATAATCAGCTTATGTTTACGAGCCAGCTCTATGATCGATTCCAGAATATCTTGCGGATACAGTGAGCCCGTTGGATTATTGGGATTGATAATAACAATGCCGCGTGTGTGGTCTGTAATTTTTTTCTCAATATCCTCAAGATCAGGATACCAGTCAGATTGTTCATCACATAAATAATGTACCGGCTTGCCCCCTGACAGGGAAACCGATGCTGTCCAAAGTGGATAATCCGGTGCCGGTATCAGAACCTCGTCGCCATTGTTGAGCAATGCCTGCATCGCCATCACGATCAGCTCGCTGACTCCATTACCGAGATAAATATCATCGATTTCTACGTTGGCGATATTTTTTTTCTGGCAATACTGCATCACGGCCTTGCGTCCCGAGTACAGTCCCCTGGAATCACTATACCCCTGAGACTCTGGTACGTTATGAATCATGTCCTGCACGATTTCATCTGGCGCATCGAAACCGAACGGTGAAGGATTACCGATATTAAGTTTCAATATCTTGTGGCCTTCTTCTTCAAGCCGACGCGACTCACGCAACACCGGACCGCGGATGTCATAACAGATATCATCGAGTTTATGTGATTTCTTAACTGTAATCATGCTATAGAATTCAGCGCCTTAGGCCAACATTGTCAATTACTTTAGAGTATATATGTTTCTTTACTCAAGCGCCTGTATTCATAAGCCTTAAACGCAAAAAAAAAGCCGGCCTGGGGCCGGCTGATATATTCTGTACAACAACTCAGCCGGGCTTGCTGAAACATGCGTGTTCTGCGTTGGACATCAGTTTCTGGAAATTGTCGGCAGAAACATGGATCAGGTCCTCATGATCGCCAGCTTCAAAATAAACATCAGGCTGCATGAACAATTCCATATCTACCACAACATCGATACCGTACAGATCTCCCAGCGGAGGCACAGCACCGAGAACACAGTCACCTAAAACATCAGCCAACTCAGTTTCATTAGCGAATTCCAGTCGTCGGTTGGTTTCTCTATAGAGCTCACCCAGCTTAATGCGTCTCGATGCAGGACACACGGCCATCAGGTAGCCTCCTTCATCTTCTAGCATAATGGACTTTGCAAGCTTGTCGGCCGGGATGTGTGCAATGTCTGCGGTATCCAGGCCGTTATCTGCATAGGGGTGTGCAACTACTTCATAATCAACACCCAGACCATCCAGGTGATGTTGCAATGTGATCGCCATTGCCATAAGAAACCTCCGTTATATTCCAAGCGTATCTATAGTCCAGCTGACACCACCGACAGCAGCTTCAGGGTGATGATGATGTACATACCCTTCTATCTCTGCCACCCTGTAAACCGGAACATCTACCATAAGCAGAATTTCACCATGCGCAAGCGCATCAGCAAACTCGTTTAAATGCACATCAGGCACTTTCACCGCAAATTGTTCGCCTGCGATGAATGTCAGCAACATCACAAACAGTGATATAGCGGCCCATATTACACTGCCTAAAACCAGGCTCGCAATTAATACTGCCATAGCCAGCATGAAAAGCATCAGGTTTGAGTTCCAGATAAACCACTCCAGGCGGAACCCGGTATCTTTTTTCTGCCTCCTGGTCGCTTCTGGTAACGATCCAAGATCGATACCCTTTGAGATTGCATGCATACGCCGTAAAGCAATACCCCTCGCTCCCAACTCGTCTACAACACGTTGCGCATGCTCAGTATCGGGAAACAAAAAGAACAGTCTTCTTAACATGATTTGACCTCCTCTGTTGAGCACCCGGCATACTTCATACTCAATACTTCTGAAACAGCACCAGACAACAGATTGATGTGTACAAGAATAAGAATCTGCCATTTGAAGTCAATCAGGTACTATGTACATGATAATGAATGATTTATTCACGCTAAAGGACATAGCGGAAAAGGCATGAAACAGCTATTGTTTGTAATAACCAGATTTTAATATGACAGACAGCATCATACTTACTCAAGATATGACCATTCACTCGGGGCGATCGGGTCTGGTCATAAAATCATGATACAGAGATGTTCTCTCACAAAGTCGCAAAAGAAGATGAATTAAACAACATCAACTCAGGGAATAATTATTCATGAAATCTTTGTGTTGCCTGCGCCTTTGCGAGAGTACAAGGCATTAAACATCCATTATCAACGGTTTCGGCTACTCGAAACTCTAAAGTAACTGTCAGGTCTGGTCTGAGCTACTAAATATCATTTATACAGACGTCATTACTTGAAATATTCGCGCAATGCACGATACAGGTAAAACCCATCCCAGCGGCCCGCCAGCTCTCTGATCGAGTGCATCGCAAATGTCGGCACCCCCACATCTATAGTTTTAATACCTGTTTCGGCTGCTGTAAGCGGGCCGATAGTGCTGCCGCAGGCCATATCTGATCGCACCACAAACGACTGCACCGGCACATCAGCCTGTTCACAGATATTGCGGAAAATAGCACTGGTTTCACTATTAGAAGCATATCTCTGATTTGCATTGGCCTTGATAACGGGTCCCTTATTGAGAATCGGCCCATGGTTATCGTCATGTTTATCAGAAAAATTCGGGTGTATGCCATGAGCATTATCTGCAGAAATCAGCATCGAGTGATCAACTGCACGTGCAAGCTGTTCAGGTGTTGCGCACAGTCTTTGCAACACACTTTTCAGGAATGAGCCCATTGCACCTGATGCTGACACGCTGCCTACCTCTTCGTGATCATTGCATACCAGCATGCAGTTAGTATCCTCACCCGCATTCAACAGGCTTACCAGCCCTGTGTAACAGCTCAACAGATTATCAAGACGTGCACTGGCGATAAAATCCTGATGTAAGCCAATAACAGCAGGCGGCTGTACATCGTAGAATGCAAGTTCATAATCAAGCACCTTGGCAGCATCGGCATCAGGACTCTGTTTACCAAGCAGCTTTAACAGTAGCTCACGAAAATCAGGTGTGGCCTTTTTATGCTTGTCATCATCTGGAAGCTTCATTACGATCGGCGGTAAATAAGTCTGCTTATTGATACTGCGCTCATTATTTGCTTCTGGATCAAGATGAATTGCCAGGCTGGGAATGACTGCTATGGCCTGTTCAAAATTAATCAGGCAGCTGTGGACCTGTTGCTGCTTGTTCAAATAACTGACACGACCTGCGAGTGACAAATCGCGGTCGAACCACGGATTGAGCAAGGCGCCACCATATACCTCGACGCCCAGCTGAAAGTATCTGTTTTTGACTATTTCAGGATTGGGCTTGACCTTGAGGCATGGGCTGTCAGTATGCGCGCCTACCATGCGAAAGCCAGCTTCGACAAGATCATTGGCCAGGGTAAAAACAATAATTGATGAGTCATTACGTGTAACATAATAACGTCCTGGATCAACAGTATCCCATGCCTCGGATTCCTTGAGTTGTTGAAAGCCCTCACTGTCAAGAATTTCTGTCATCGCTGCAACAGCATGGAACGGGGTCGGCGATGCCTGTATGAATCTCAGTAGCCCTTCTGTGTATTCTGTGTCTTGCATAGGTGTCTCTAACTAGTCAATTCTATAAAGTGTACGTTGTTCGTACCCGGTTATAACCTGCTTCATGCCCGCGAGTTTCACATCCAGCTCTGTATCGCCGGTATCAACCCTGAGTGGCCTGCCCTCCAGCGAGCGCAACTTGTTTCGTGTTGCCACAATAACAATATTATCACTGCCGACACGCCTTATAACTGCCGGGCTAAACTGCTGGTTACCACGCCCGAACACATGGCCCTGCCCCCCTATTGCCGTCACCACAATTTTTGCAGAGGCGTACGCTTTATCATCCAGCAATGAAAGTATTTCCTGTTCGGCAAGATCACCTGCAACCAGCTCGCCATTGAAAATTGCATCGATACCGAGCAGTGTATTATCCAGGCCCAATGCTTCCATCAGTGCTGCCGTTGTTGTTCCTGACCCAATCAGGTAAAGAACATCGTCCTGCATGTTATCAATAAAGTCAGCTGCAATATCCTGCAGCACCAGTGACTCAACATCAACACCGCCCTGCTTCATTGCCTGCATACGCTGTTCATCAACTGGCACATTCATATATCCGTAACAGCTGGCTTTAACCTGCCCTGCCCTGAATGCATCTTCATCAAGGTCCATCACTTCTGCAGATTTAACCGAGTACAGCTGCCCCTTGATCAGGCCTGCTACCAGCTCACCGGCCTGTGCCGGGGTGACAGCATAGACAGCTGAATGGATCTTACACCCGGCAGGTATACCGATCACGGTCAGCTTTTCATCCGAGCCGTGTTGTCGAAGCGCGTTAAGCACATCCCTGGCAGTACCATCACCACCGGCAAACAT
>CAZRKQ010000233.1:0-3691 GCA_964600755.1 uncultured Thiotrichaceae bacterium | reverse complement strand
ACATGACTCATATCAAGCCAATATATAGCTTCATGATCGTGCGGCGTATATACACTATGTATCGGATTGTTTTCTGCCCTTGCGTAGCTCTCGCCGCATAACAATTGCGGTAATAATAATGATTGAACCACCGATCAGCATGCCCAGAAACAGCGAATAGTCAAAATAATAGCCATCTCGTACCGGATCATAGGTCGTGCAAAACAGCTTGATCTTGCTGCCCAGAGTGGAAAGAAATGACTGCGCGGGCTGCGGACGTCCCAACACCAGCTCGATCAATGGATCAACCAGCAGCGGTGTATCGAACACCTGGCCATAAACCTGTCTGTATACCTTGCCATCGGCATCAATTATCGTTGCCTGGATCAGATGATCAAAGCCGTTTGAAGAAGGGTAATAGATAAAGCCGATGTCTTTCGACAGGGCATCAACATCCTCTTCTGCGATGCTCAACAGATTCCACCCCTTGTCACTGATGCCCTGCTTGTTGGCAAAATATTGCATGGCCTCGGGTGTGTCGAACCTGGTATCAAATCCGATAATAGCAACATTAAAGCTGTCATCGCCCAGCGCATCACGCGCCTTCTCCACAATTTTCGACAGATGCCGGGTTGTCATCGGGCATATCTGGTAACAGCTGGTGTAAATCATGCTCAGCACCAGCGGCTTGCCGCGAAAATCGCTCAATGTCACCTGTTTGCCGTCAGCATTGGTAAACGCATAATCTGCAACCGGGTTATCGAGTGCCCCCTGGCTGATCTTGAGCGCCGTGTCGTAATCGAACGCCTGCTTCGCATCATTAGTAGCAACAGCTCTTTGCGCAGGCTGAGTGGCCGCGTAGGCGCTGTATAGTGGAATCAAGAGCAGCAGCAGACTGCATAACAGGAGTGGAAACCTCATAACGTGCCTATATTAACCCAGTGGCCTACCAAGTTAACCTAATAAATAGACGTCAAGCACTGCGCCTGCCAGAAGAAGTACCAGCTGCAGCAGGGACGCGAAAAAGCTCTTCATCGCGATCTTCGCCGATGGATCGAGCACCATTTGATAATTACGGTAGATAAAATATCCGCCACCGCTTAGAGCAGCTACAAGGTAAAGCCAGCTCAAGCCATAGAAAAACGGTAAAACCGAAATGCTTACCAGGATCAGGGTATTGACCATCACCACTAGCGCAGTGCGGCTATCACCGATAACTACCGGCAACATCGGAACACCGGCATTAGCGTAATCCTGATGCCTGGCAATTGCCAGGCTCCAGAAATGCGAAGGTGTCCAGAAAAACAGCACCAGCGCCAGCAGGATCGGCACCGGGCTCATGGCAGGATCAACAGCAGCCGCACCTGCGAGCACAGCAAAACTGCCGGACCCGCCGCCGATAACGATGTTCATCCATGTACGGCGCTTCAACCATATCGTGTATATGACAGCATAAAAGAATGCGCCCAGAAAGATATACAACGCGCTGACGCCGTTTAATACCAGAGCAGCGGATGCCACGCCGGCAACCAGCAGCAACAATATAAACAGTAGCCACAATGGGCTTTTTTGGAACCGGCCAGTCACAAACGGCCTGCTCTGTATACGCTGCATCAGGCTGTCGAGATCAACTTCAAAATACTGATTGAAGGCTCCGGCACTACCGGCAGAGATAAGGACCGCAAAGGCCAGCACCATGATCTCTGCTCCACTGAGAGGCTGTCCCGGCGCTACTACCATGGCTGCCAATGCAGTTAACATCATGATGATGCCAATACGTAGTTTTAAAAGGCTGGATATCTGTTTGAACATGTTGATTAACTACTTTTAAACCACAGAGGTCACAGAGGCACACAGAGAATATCTTGCTTGTAACAAAAAACTAAAACTCTGTGCTCCTCAGTGACCTCTGTGGTTCAAAAAGATGTTTTTTCAGATAAAGCGGTTTAATTGTTATTTTGCCTCAGGGACCTGATATTGTTTTAACAATAAAAAACGCGGGACAAACCATGTTTATCCCGCGTTTCAGCTACAGCTTTACATCTTTCTAACTGAGTGGCCAGACGGATGCCAGGTAATCCCAGTTGATGAAGTAGTAAACAACAAACGATACCAACAGGAACATCGCCAGTACAAATGTCCCCGGCGCTTCAAACCCGGCAGAGCCGTGTTCTTCAACCGCCAGTTTAGGAGCCATTGGTAAACGTTCAGGTTGTTCAACATTATAGCTACCGGATGACAATGGCAGACCCAAAAAGCTCTGGAATATGCCGGCTGATGCATCCAGCTTCTTACCGAACAATAAAGAGCCAACAGTTACGATCAAATACATCGCGCCACCGACAACACCAAGCACACCACCAATGGCGCCAACGGCCATCATCATGTAGGCCGTGCCCGGATATTCAAAGCTCAGTGCAGCACCGGTGAAATCCATATCCCAGTGGCGGCGTGAAACGCCTAGCGTACCAGCGCCCAGCATGAAAAGGATCATCAGTGTCATGCCGCCAGCAAATACATAAGGTTGCATTTTAGCTACCCATGGCAGGAACACTGCACGCCTGAACAACACCGGAATCAGCAAATAGGTCAAAGCCATAAATGTCAGTGTCGTACCCGTTACCACAGTCGCGTGGAAATGTGCCGGTACATATATGGTGTTATGGATGATCAGGTTAATCTGCTCGGTACCCATAACAACACCTGTGATACCACCAATGAATCCGAACAGGATCAGCGATAAGAAGAAGCCGGAGAACACCGGATTCCCCCATGGCGCCTTGCGCAGCCACTCGAACAGACCCTTGGTTAATCCTTTGCCACGCTGCGCCACTTCCACTGCACCTGGCACGGTCAGGCCATGAATCATACTGGCCAGTACCGCAAGATACATAGCGTAACTGGTGTTGAATACCTTCCACTCAGAGCTGATGCCCGGGTCAACCAGGATATGGTGAGCACTGGCAAGCTGCAGGAACAGGATATAAAGCAGGAACGCGAAACGACTCACCTTCTCCGACATGGGTCGAGCGCCAAATATAACACCGGCTATCAGGTACCAGATAGAGACATGTGCTGCGACATTGATCTGCTGTGATGAGTGACCCATGCCCCACCAGATAACACGGTACATTTCTGCATCGATATGGTTGATGTAACCGATAGACCAGAGGAAAGTCGGCACCAGAATGATCGCACCGCAGGCAATGGTAAATACGGCAATAATTGCAGCCGTCATGGCGCCAAAGGTCACCAGAGGAATTGAACCCTCATAGGTTTTATCATCCTTGGCGATAACCAGCGTGCCAAAAAAGACGAAGGTTCCGATTAACGCACCCACAGCGAACAGAATCAGACCCAGGTAGAAATGGGGCTCGGCCTGCATCGGTGCATACGAGGTCATCATCACGCTTGAATTACCCTGGAATACGGCCACGTTGTTCATCACCGCACCGACAAGCATCAGGACAAACCCGAGCCATGCCCATCTCGGCGCCGCCAGCCGCGTACGCAGCAGTGTGGACGATGCGAAATACAGCACCGCTATTTCAAAGAAAATGATCCAGAAGATCAGAGCGTTTATGCCATGTCCCGTCAGCACCTGGTAAAACAGGTCCGCAGGTAACAGATGCACTTCCTGCCAGCGGGTCAGAACAACACCCAGAGCCAGAATGCCGGCAACCAGCAGCGCAACAACACCTGCAACAGCATT
>CAZRKQ010000232.1:0-1708 GCA_964600755.1 uncultured Thiotrichaceae bacterium | reverse complement strand
TTACCGGGAGCGTGTTCGCGGTCAGGAGGTTTTTCTTGAGGATGCCGCTGGCGAGCGGGCAGATCTGGTCGTGCCGGATGCGGAGTTTGTGGTCACGCTGGATGCAGACAGTATTATCGCTCACGATTATGCAGCGCGCTTGATCCATCAACTCGAACAACCCGAAAACGAGCGGGTTGCTGTCATCCAGACGCCTTACAGCGCTATTCCGGACACAACTGGCACCCTTGAAAGGATTGCCGGCGCGACTACCGACATCCAGTATATCATCCACCAGGGTTTTACCAGCTACGGGGCGACATTCTGGGTTGGCGCCAATGCGCTACTGCGAAAAAAGGCGCTCGAAGATATTGTGACAGTCAGTCGCGAACGGGAATTTGAAGTCAAGCGCTATATACAGGACCGGACCGTTATCGAAGATACCGAATCGAGCGTAGATCTTGTCGAGCGCGGCTGGTCTCTGCTGAATTACCCGCAACGGCTCGCCTACAGTGCGACACCGGCTGATTTCGGAGCACTGCTCATTCAACGGCGCCGCTGGGCCAATGGCGGACTGATTATTTTCCCCAAGCTTTTACGTTACCTGTTCAGCCGGCCACGAACACGGTCAAAACTGAGCGAAGGCCTTGTCCGTAGTCATTACCTGACATCGATCGCAGCCGTCAATATCGGTCTGTTGCTGTTGTTTACTTATCCCTTCAAGGAGAGTATGAACAGTTTCTGGCTGCCACTGACGGCGCTGCCTTATTTCTACCTCTATGGACGTGATCTGCTCAGCATCAGATATCGCTGGAGCGATTTGTTGCGTGTCTATGCGCTGAACCTGTTACTGATTCCCGTCAACCTGGGTGGCGTATTCAAATCGATTTACCAGGGCATTACCGGCAAACAGATTCCCTTTAGTCGGACGCCGAAAGTGAATGGCCGAACCTCAGTGCCAATGGCTTATGTACTTGCCGTGCTTGCCCTGGCTGCCTGGTGTGTAGGTTTCACTGTCGTAGATGTGACTTATGACCGCTGGGGGCATGCCTTGTTCGGGGCTCTGAATGGGGCATTTCTGATCTATGCGATTACGAAATTTGTTGGTTGGCGGGAGAGTTTTGCTGATCTCGGGTTGTTGACGGACAATCATACTGACGCTGCATCTATCCCGCAGTTTGACGCGGATATTCTTAGCCTGGACAACCAAAGAGCACGAGAAAGGCGAAAATTCAACTTGATATCAACGCCTTCAAGCAAAGACGCCGGTGCACGATGTTTTCGTGAGAATCGCCGCAGGGCCCAGGATCGGCGACGGAATAATTTCACTAACCGTTATTTTCCGGAAGCCGATGTGCGAATGCAAAACGCTTAACCTCTTCCTCAGGTAATTGCGCTGTCGTCGCACTCAAAGCGGCGGCGGCCGGGTCATTTTTTACTCAACTGCTCCGGCCGTAACTTCGGCGTGAAGTATTCGATCGCGGCATCTTCGTCCACCGCTTTTCCGTCAGCATCCACCATAGCCTGTTCATAGTCACTCCAGCCACGCATACCGGTATTTAACGACCTGATCCGCGTGTAACCCATTTGTTGCATCACATCGGCGGCCAGTACGCTACGTTTGCCGGAGCGGCAGATCACGATAATCTCGCGCTCACGGGCTTGCACCAGTTCCGGTACAGTTTCTTCATATTCGTAATCACACGCTGTTTCAAGGACGCCTCTGGGT
>CAZRKQ010000231.1:0-8819 GCA_964600755.1 uncultured Thiotrichaceae bacterium | reverse complement strand
GCCTTCGAAGACACCTTTCTGGAGGCAACACCATTACAGACAACACCAAGGCTGGAAGGGACCATCATTGAATTCGCAGGAGCATATGCTCCAACATCTATAGACCACCTGGAGGTCATTGCCGGCTTGCGGAATCAGGATATAACCGTTTCACTGGCATTGCTTGATCGAAAACCGGAAACATCCGCAAACTGGACAGACCCCTTTGTCGGTGTCATTTATAACCGCCCATTAAAAGGTAAATTCCATATAGGCTTGCGTGGTGACCTGGGTGGCTTTGGTATTGAAAGCGATATGGCAGTAAATGCTCAAGCCATGATTGGCTATCAAATCAGCAATACCTTTTCTGTGAAATTTGCTTATCGTTATTTAAAAGTAAAGTTTGACGACAGGGATTTCCTGTATGACATAAGCCTGGACGGTTTCCAGCTTGGCCTCGGCATTCGCTTTTAAGAAATAAAAGGGCCATCCCCATTGTTGTCCCACTTACGCGCCATCGCTCAATGAATCTAGTCGAATTAATTCTGCAAAGACCAACTTATATCCTACACACCCGTCATTCCGGCATGTTTTTAGCCGGAATCCAGTGACTTAATGTTCTACCGGGCACATGGTTACCTAAGACGCTGGATGCCTGCCTACGCAGGCATGACGAGCATAGTCTCGATATCAACACGTCTCGCGAACAAGGCATAAATGTTCTTTTCCGATTTCAAGTCATTCGGCCTTTGAAAAACCGGGAAATCACAATATTGATAGCGTTTAATCTAAGTTTGAAATTATTAAATGGGACAGCAGTGGGGCGCTACCCTTTTCTATTGTTGGCAAAGTGGTAAAAAGGGTAGTGTCCCCTGTTTTCTTTGTTTGTTTGAATAAAGAGTCAACTGCTTGTTAGACATTAGACTTCAAGAATTAAAGGGGTAGTTCACTCCGACCCTATTAATTGGCAACCAGTCTCACTCAGGACATGTATAGCGCGTTATGGCTACACATCATCGAAATCCCTGATAGTAAGCAATACTTTTACACTGTCATTCACCCTGCCTGTATCGATATAGCTGATACTGCCAGGTGTATTTGCGACTGAACGTAATACCGCTTCGTACGAGTTCAGTTCGGCAGGTGAGTTGCCGCCGCCTGTTGCCCTTTTTCGTTTCCAGTGGCGTCCGTGGGAGGATTCGGCCATATTCAATACCTGAGAAAAGAATTCCTTGCGGTCCGGGCTGCCAACAGCATGATTAATTGGCGTAGCTTTAATACCATTGGGAAAGGCCTTGCGTTCACCCAGGAACAGTTTTTTAACCTTTACCGAGCTGAGTTCGCCGCCATCATAGTCGGGGTGACTGATGATTGCGAGATCAGCGCTGGCGCTAGTGATGATGAACAAAGCGAGAAATGCACCTGTAATATTTCGAAAAGTAAACATAATGTTTCTACTCCTGTGAAATTCGCGTGTCTTGGCACTGGCGTTCAACAGTGCCCGGTAAAGAGTTTGGAAACATTTATGAAATGCAGACCGTGGTCGGTGATTGAACATAATTATATTATAATATTATTAAAATACTAATATACGCGGTATGAATGGTGGTATTTGACCGACAAGCTGTTGCCAGGCAGTAAGTCACAAAAATTAATAACAGGGATCGGAGTAATAATAGGGGTCGGCGTGATTTAATTTTGACCATTCTTAATTAAAGGGGCCAGGCCCCTTTATTCAGTCTAAAAACAAAGCCAGTAAATTAAAATAAGGAGGCAGATTTATTTTCCGTTTCTGATGCGCTATATAAATAATTCTGTCTGCTCTTTATTAAAAGTTTACTCTAATACTTAACAAACAATATGAGGTCATTATGGCTGATATACAGGAACGTAGAATTACACCACGCATCGACTGTTACTCCCGCTCTAATCTTGATGATAATGTTGAGCACGGTATGGTGATCGATATAAGTGAAACTGGCGCTGGTCTGCTGATATCAAAAGATACACCTCTATTTAAGGATTTAAACAAGGAGCAGTCTGCAAGTAGTTATGGTTGTCTCCGTCTATATATCTTCCACCCTGATCACTCTTTAGAAGATGGTTTAAATATAAGCGCTAATATAGCCTGGCTAGATCATGAATACTCGAAGGATCGCCTGAAACTTGGTGTTGTCTTCGCTGAAATGGATGATGCTAAATCAAGCAGAGTTGGTGAGTTTATAGACTGGATACAAAAGGAAGAAAATTATTTTTTACACTGTGAACTAGAGAAATGCTAGAGCATTAAAGGGGTCAGACACCTTTGCGAAAAAATATCCTGCTGTGCTGTTATTCTAGCTGAGGAGGTATAGTCTGAATCACCGCACCAAACTTCGCCATGTTTTCCATCAGAGTATCAAGCGTGAGATTCGCTGCAGGTGTAACAGGACAACCCGCTTCGCGTAAAGCTCTCGCAGTCCAGACATTACAGGTGTTAAAGGCATGGTAGCTTTCCCGCGACTGATAAAACTGACCAGCACCATACAGGGACGGGCCTAGAGGCTGGCTACGACCGGCCTCATCCAGAGCATAACTGTTCTCAAGATAGCTGCAAAGTTGTTGAAAACCCACTTCGGAAAGTTCAATGCGAATCACTTCGCTGTGCGGAAAATTGCGCGTCACCGAACCGTTGAAACCAACGATATGCAGGACACTCGCTGTGGGTAATAAGCCGGCCTTGAGAGTAATCCCCAAGCCAGGCGACGGCGTCATGTAATAATCCTTGTCCCCCCAGCCTGATTCCAGGTACTCCGCATCGGGAAAATCGTTGTGCTGAGGCCAGATACCAGCAGGGATATCCGCCCGTTTAACCACAATTCCAGCGTGCCAGCCATGGCTGACCAGATAGATTGTTCTGGATGGCTCAGTTGGGACGGGTGGAAAGAGATCCTTAGGGGGCGATGCGCAGGCACACAGCAAAACCGACATCAATACAATGAAGGCATGTATGAGCGTCGTTCTCATCGGTGTTTATTACACATTAGATTACACATGTGAAGAAGATAAAGAAGGAGGCCTGTAAAATCCAGCAGAATTGCTCGAGATAGTAGCCTTGTTAGATTACAAGGGGTCAGCCCCCATTAATCGTGTCCTTTGCCCAGTGGAGGTGACCGTCGAAGTGTTGAGTTCCAGAAAGAGTAGGTCTAGACTGCTATCGGGTTTCAATAAACTCTGACCTTTTAGGTGCTCTTTCGATAAAACAATCCTGTGAAAATAATACAAAATAAGATATCAGGACAAGATGAATCATTTCCGGAAATCCGCTCGGAACTGATACGAACAATCTATTTATCAACGCCTATGGTGTTGATTGCTGTACTTGTTAACAGCGCTATCTTAAGCGCAGTGCAGTGGAGTGTTATAGCGCATACAACAATACTGTCGTGGTTTGGAATAACAAATGGCCTTTCACTGATTCGTTTAGGCTTATATATCAAGTTCAAGACACTTGGTACCGAACAGGCAGTTCCTGTTATCTGGGGGCATCTTCTACTGATTATTAGCATAGCATCAGGTGCTACCTGGGGTGCGGTGTCGATATGGCTTTTCCCCGAAAATAATATTACACATCAAGTCTTTGCTGCCTTTGTACTTGCTGGAATGTGTGCTGGTGCTGTTACCACGCTGTCTCCAATATTAAGTACGATATACACTTTTTTATTATTGGTGATGTTGCCATTAATTGCTCGTTTCATTCTTGTGGAAACATCTATTAATTACGCAATGGCAGCAATGTGTATTGTATTTACTGTAATGTTGCTGGGTACATCAAAAAGATTTAACAATACAATTCGAGAATCATTGTTAAAGCGTCAAGAGCGAAAAGTAATGGAAGAACGTTTTCGTTTAGGGATCGAGGCGTCCCCGGCAGCGATGATAATGGTCGATAAAACCGGTGGTATTTTACATGTTAATCAAGAGGCAGAAAGGTTGTTTGATTATTTACTGGGGGAGCTCGAAGGTAAATCTATAGACGTGTTGGTGCCCGATAACCAGCGTAATGATCACCCGTCCCATCGTAAATCGTTTATAAAAAATCCGTCTGCTCGACGGATGGGTGGGCGTGATCTTTCTGCCCGCAAAAAGCATGGCGAAACTTTTCCTGTAGAAGTGGGCCTGAATCCGATCGATACTCCTGAAGGGGTGGTTGTTCTTTGTTCTGTTGTCGATCTGACTGAACGTAAGAAGTTCGAAGAAAAAATTCTGCAACAAACAAAACTCCTGGAGCAGGCAAATCAGCGTCTTTACGAAGAGGCTACCATCGACAGTCTAACCAACATAGCCAATCGCCGCAGTCTGTTATCCCACTTGGAGACTTATTTGCAGCTCGCTCGGAGGAACGGTCGTCCAGTCTCAATCTTGCTGGTCGATGTTGATAATTTTAAGAAATATAATGACGAATTTGGACATCCTGCTGGTGATGAGGCCTTGAAAACAGTCGCACAAAAGTTGAATCAAGAGACCCGTGACAGCGATATTGTCGCCCGCTATGGAGGTGAAGAGTTTGCTATTCTCATGGCAGAAATTGATCAGACGAGTGCAATGTGCGCTGGTGAAAAGATTCGAAAAAGTATCGAGGCCCTTACGGAATTAAAACGAAAAATAACTATCAGTATAGGCGCTGCGACGCTAAGCGTAGAGCAAAAAGAGCGATTCGATGGGGAGATGATTATCAGGAAAATAATAAAAAATGCTGATGAAGCCCTGTATTATTCAAAGGGAAATGGTAGAAACATGATTACACATTTTAATGATATTAAATAAAAGGGGCCGGAGTGATTTAATTTAAATCACTCCGGCCCCCATTAATCCTTACAATAAACATATTCTGTTTGCAAGGAGGTGGTACATGCGCAAGCTTATTACTGGCGAGAGTAAGCAATTACAGCAGTCCAGGCGTTCTAGTGACTGGCTTGACCTTGAACAACTCGCTCAGGTCGAAATTACCTCCGAGGACACTGAATATCCTATCGAATCAGCACTGATAGAGAATAATGATTCCGGCTGGCGTGCAGGCGAGCCAGGAAAACAGACAATCCGTCTGGTATTTGACAATCCGCAGAAAATTACACGCATCCAGTTGCTGTTCGAAGAATCGAAACACGAGCGTACGCAAGAGTTCGTACTGCGCTGGTCGCCTGATGACATTGATACCAATCGCGAGATCGTCCGCCAGCAGTATAACTTCAGCCCGGCCGCAAATACCCGGGAACTGGAAGACTATACTGTCAATCTCGATGGTGTGTTGATACTCGAGATGAACATTACTCCCGATATCAGTGGCGGGAATGCTCGTGCATCACTCGCACGGTTGCGGCTCGCGTAAACACTTTAATATAAACAGGAACAATTAAAGGGGTCGGCGTGATTTAATTTTAACCGTCCTCTGATCAGGGAATTGCATACCTAATTGAGAATTGTAAAAAAGGGGCGGAGGCATTAAATTTTGATCAATGCTGTTTGGTTTAAAAATATTCCCTCCGTCCCTTTTTCTTTTTCAGTATGGTTAATAAGCAATCCCTGCGTCCCCTTTTATTGGTTGCAGGAAAAACCCCCAAATGCAAACTAACCAGGTAAAGGTAAAAACAGAAGCGGTGCGCAGGTACGCGATACGGCGTGTCAATCCTTTTCTTGGCGTTATGCAGATCGTTGAAGCAGAAGAAGGACGCGCATTGAGTTGCAATGGCGTAGTCTGGGAAATTCTCGTGCGCGCCTCGCAGGGAAGCACCAGGGGTAGTCCCGGTCACAACAATAAAAAGAAAACATTCTATCGATTTGGAATGTGGTCGATGGACGATGGCCTAATGAAACGCGCCAACTCTCCTGCAGCAGACCAGGACTATTTCGAGCTTGCGTCAAAGTGTGAAACACTGATTGAATACGTTCGGGAAAGTCATCACCAGCTTCCGTTCGACCTCGAGGACAATCTCGAACTCTGGTTGTACGACAGAGATAATCAACAACCGCTCGCCTTATTATCTTCATTAACACCAAACGCCAGCTTACCATCGCCAGTACCCAGGTACTGGTCGTCCTGCATCGGGGCCAATGGCTCCCCCGGCCAACGTAGATTTCCTCAAGCACGGGATCTCGAAACACAGGTGAAGCAACGCGCAGGGTTCGTTATCCAGAAACACTGGATAAAACGCTTACCTGGCGGTGATGGTATTGAAGAGAATACGGGTAGTTCTATACCAGCTGATCAGTTTCCCGATTTATTGCTGGACGAAAACTGGGTGAGTGACGAAGAACAACGACGAACACGTGAATACATCAAATGGATATCTCCATCACTGCTCACATTGCAGCACCTGGACAACGACACACGTGCACGTATAGAAAACAACCTGAATGTCCAGGCCATTTCAATCGAACACCACTGGCACCTGTATCCAGAAATTATTAATCAAAAGTTGTTAAAGGCGGCACGTGTGCAAAGTAAAATCGAAAAATGCAGCACAAGGGTAGGAAAAAAATAGAGGTAGTAATTGGGGTCAGGCCTTTTATTGGGAGCTGTAAGGGAAAACAGGGGACAGACCACGGTTATAGATCAATAGTATGAAAACGAAAACAGGGGACAGACCACGGTTATAGATCAATAGTATGAAAACCGTGGTCTGTCCCCGCTTATTTCTTCTGCTATCGACTAGGGCTTATTCCGAGGCGGAGTATTTAACGCATCAATGCTGATCGGCAGCTGAATATGGATGGTAGACCCCAGTTCAACATCGGATGTCACCGCCATATTGCCCTGATGCTGTTCGGTCACAATATAATACGAAAAAGAGAGGCGTTGACCGGCGTCAAAGTCCTCTGCTGCAGATTTGCCGGTAAAAAAAGGCTCAAACAGATTCATCTGCTCTTCAGCTGTCAGTCCAAGTCCGTTGTGCTGAATTTTTATCCACAGATTGTCATAACTCTTAGACAGGTTGATTTTGATTGACGGCTCGAAACCCTCAGCCGCTTTTTTCTGCGACAGTGCGTGACAGGCATGACGAAACAGGCTCAGGAAAACCTGCTGTAGTTCCGTGATATAACAGGGTACCAGGGGCAGGTTTTTTTCGAAATTCAGCTCGAGTTTAATCTGATTAAAAGGCAGCTCATCCGAGATAGAAACGACTTCATTGGCAAGGTTGATGGTGTTTTCCATCACATCAACGACATCGGCCATCTGCTTTTTGCTGTTACGGCTTCGGGCAAAGGCCAGCAAATTACTGATAATGGTCGCTACCTGCTCGCCCTTGGCAGACATATCGTTGATTATGCTATTGAGCTTTTGTGCCTGATCACTACCGGGGATCTGCTGCGGTTCACTCGTAGCGCCGATAATGCGCTGAAAACGCCTCAAATCCATCATGATTGCCTGCAGTGGCATATTGATGTCGTGAGCCATGGCCGAGGCCAGCTCACCCATAAATGACATTTTATCATTATGAATCAACACCTTTTCAGCAGCGGCCTGCTTTGTCACGTCATCGACCAGGATAACAACCCCGGCCTGCGACTCCTGTAACGGGTAAATAGTAATATCGTAGTGATAGAGGCTGCGCAGGCTCTGCTTGAGATGAATAATTTCAGTATGTTCGATCGCTTGCTCAACATGCTCAGGAAGAACAGTCGTCTGTGGATAGGCATCCCATAGCGTTTTACCCAGTGCATCTTCTGATGATATTCCTGAAACATCTTCTACCTGCTTGTTCCAGTGGGTGACGAAGCCGTTTTTATCCAGGCCCACCAGCATCAACGGCATCGACGTTAAAATATCCTTGATATAAGACTCGGAAGATCGTAATTGATTGGCAGTAATCACATGCTTCGCGATCTCGTCCTCCAGCAGCCGATTACTCTCCAGCAACAGTTGATTGGATTGATCCAGCGTAGCAGTTCGCTCCTGCACCCGTATCTCCAGTTCATTTCGAATGGCGGTTAACTCACGGTTCGCCTTATGAGCTCTGCGACGGGCTATAAACAGAAAGATGGTCACAATCGATAACAGAATCAGCAGTGTGCCGCCGGTATAGTTAGCCAGATGCTGCCAGTTTCTTACGCCGTATTCATCTTTAAAAAGGTCGTTGTTAAATGTGTATGCCAGGGCAGGGGAACTCTGAAGAGCCATAATTGCCAGCAATAATGTGTTTTTCATATCAATAATATCACCCCGAAAAGCGGTCTTTTACTTTACCACAACCCGCATACCGTCCCGTCATCAAGCGGTTTTGATGGGAATATTTGGTGTCAGAGCAAAAACTAAGGCATCAGAATACTTGTGCAAAAAAAGGCGACAGATTTATGTATTTTGAAAGATTTAAAAGATTAATTAAAGGGATCAGGCCCCATTACCCAGTCAAAAAAGCGTAGTCAATTTTGTTAAGCTGTTATCAATATGAACTGGAAAACCGACTACCGCTCCTTCTACTACGAGAATACCCCTGAGCCATTAGATCTCTCTTTGCCTGCAGATGAAACTGCGTTATTGAGTATCGATGTTCAGAATACTTACATGACACCTTCGGAGGACCCGGTGGAACGGGCACGCTGGGTGCCTTTTTATGAGCGCATGCGTGAAATCGTCATCCCGAGAACGGCCAATTTACAGAACAGCTTTCGGCACCATGGCATGGATGTGCTGCACGCCCGCATTGCCTGCCTGTTGGACAATGGAAAGGATCGCTCCCTGAGCCAGAAAAAGCCGGGCTGGAACTACCTGCTGTTGCCGAAGGATCGGGAGGATGCACAGATCGTTGCGGAACTTGCACCGCGAGAAGGTGAGATCGTGGTCACCAAAACCACCGACAGCG